>CAYOAS010000024.1:0-12717 GCA_964402015.1 uncultured archaeon
ATTTACGTTACAGTAGAAACAAGCGTCAAAAACATTGTCTGGAACATTGAAAGTTTTGACTGGGATTTAAGGGCATTACAAGACAAAAACATGCTCAAAATTTACAGATTGCACTTTGACACGCAGCGAGACATTGAATCGCAGATAACTGCCCAGCTCGGCATTATTTCTTCCTTAGTAAAAGAAATGAAAGCAAAAAGATTAGTGATTGATTCTACAACAGCCTTTGGCATCTGGATAAAAGACCAAGGCGAATTAAGAAACATGCTGTTCAAATTTTCCGACGGACTGAAAGAAATCGGCTGCACTACATTGCTGATTGCAGAAACCCACGGCGGAAAAACTGATTTCAGCGCTTTCGGCATTGAAGAATTCCTGACAGACGGAGTAATCGCACTATATTTCACGCCGCCAAACCGAAGCATTTTTGTAAGAAAAATGCGCGGAACAAACCACAGCAAAACAGTTCACCCGTTCGAAATAACAAAAAAAGGAATTGAAGTAAAGCCAAAAGACGAAGTAATATGGGACGCAATAAAATGACGAAAAAAATTGCAAAACCAATAAAAAAAATTTGTTTTACTCTGCTTGCTTCGGAAAAATCATTGGCAAAAGCATGGCTTTCAAAAGAAGAGGACAAAGCTTGGAAAAATTTGTGAAAAAAATCTTTAAGTTCCTTCTTCCCAGCTTGCCAAGTATTTTTTTTGCTCTTCGGTCAAGACATCAATTTTGACGCCCAAATCCTTTAGTTGCAATTCTGCAATTTGGTCGTCCAATTCTTTTGGCAGTTGAATCACATCTGGCTTTAGCTTGCCCCTGTTTTTTGCCAAAAATTCACATGAAAGCGCCTGGCCGCAAAAAGAAGTGCTCATTACAGCGCTCGGATGCCCTTCGGCGCAAGCAAGATTGACCAAACGGCCTTCGCCCGCAAGGAAAATTTTCTTTTTTCCCACAGTGTACTCGTCAAAGTACGGGCGGATTCTGCGCTTTTTTGTTGCAAACTTTTCCAATTGCTTTACATTTATTTCGTTGTCAAAGTGCCCGGAATTGCACATTATTGCGCCACTCTTCATCATCTTAAAATGCCTGTCAACAATGACATCCTTATCGCCAGTAAGAGTAATGAAAATGTCTCCTAATGGAGCAGCCGAATCCATTGGCATTACGCTGAAACCATCCAGCTTTGCCTGCAAGGCTCGGAAAGGCAAAACCTCTGTAACAATAATATTTGCCCCAAGACCGCGCGCGCGCAATGCAGCGCCTTTGCCGCAATCCCCATAACCAGCAATAACAACTGTTTTTCCGGCAACCAAAACATTCGAAGCCCGCAAAATGCCGTCCCAGCTGGACTGCGCAGTGCCGTAATAATTGTCTATCAAATGCTTTGTGTTGTTGTCGTTAACAGCAACAATCGGATATTTTAATGCATTGTCTTTTTTCATTGCCTTCAAGCGGATAATGCCTGTTGTTGTTTCTTCGCAGCCGCCAATAATCTGTGGAATCAACTCGGCATGCTTCTTGTGGATTTCAGAAACAAGGTCGCAACCGTCGTCAATAGTAATATGCGGTTTTATCTCGATTACTTTTTCTAAAAACCTGTAATAATCTTCTTTTGTTTCGCCCTTGTAAGCAAAAACATTCACTCCTTCTTTTGCCAAGGCAGCCGCAACATCATCCTGCGTGCTCAATGGATTGCAGCCGGTAATCGCAATTTCAGCGCCTCCGGCAATCAGCGTTCGAATGAGGACGGCTGTTTCTTTTGTAACATGCAATGCCATTCCAACGCGCAAGCCCTTTAACGGTTTTTCTTTTTCAAAACGCTTTTTTATTTCCATTAAAGCGCCCATCTGGGATTCAGCATACTCAATGTTCATTGCCCCTTGTTCTGCAAGCTTTATGTCCTTTACCTCAAAAGCCATTTAACCAACTCCAAAAAAGATTCATTAAACAAAAAAAGATAACAATCAAAAGCATTGAAAAGTTTTTAAAACAAACCCCACAAATTTCAAAACTTTGCAAATTCCCTGAATTCTTTCACTCTTTGGAAAACCTCTTTTTTTGTCAATTCCGCGAGCCTGTAAAAGGAAAACGATTCCGCGTTGAAAGAGGCAACCGCAGAGGCAATTACTATTGCCTTTCTCATGTTTTGCTCTGAAAAATCCCTTGTTTTCGCAAGATAGCCAATCAGCGCGCCTGCAAAGCTGTCACCGCAGCCAGTCGGGTCTTTAACGTTTTCCAAAGGGTACCCTGGGCAAGAAAAGTGAGATTTGCCAGAGAACATTACGCAGCCGTCCTCACCCTTTTTGATTATTGCAAAATCAGAATCAAGCCGCAGGATTTCTTTTGCTGCAATTGCAATGTTGGGAGTATTGAACAATTGCCTTGCCTCTGAATCATTCATCAAGGCAATTGTTGCTGCTTTCACTATTTTCAAAACGCTTTCGCGCTTTGTGTCAATCCAAAATTTTATTGTGTCGGAAACAGAAAGCAACGGCTTTTTTGCAAAAGAGCCAAGCAACTGCAATTGCACATCCGGGTCAAAGTTTCCCAGCAAGGCAAAATCAATTTCCTTCAAATGCTCTGGCAAAACAGGATTCAAATCAGCCATGGAATTCTCTTGAAAAGAATCAGTGTGTGCAATGTTCACATCAAAATCATAATGTGCTGTCCAACGCATATTCGGCTTTTCGCTCTCCTGCAAAGCGCTCAAGTCAATGCCGTGCTCTTCCAAAACTTTTAGTTTTGCACGCGGAAAATCCTTGCCAACAATGCCAAACAATGCTGGCTTGCAAAAAATGCTGCAGGCAAGAGAAGCAAAGGTTGCCGAGCCTCCAATCTCGTTTTCTACAGAACCAAAAGGGGTTTTTACTGTATCCAAGCCGATTGAACCTGCAACAACAACATTTGGCATTACCACAAAAAATCACTTTCTTCCATCTAGAAACTTTTTATTTTTTAGTTATTTTTCCATCTTTTTAATTCTATTAATCTTTTACTGTGGCAAGATCGCATCCCCAATACTTTCGCCGCTTCTCCCAAGATGTGCATCAGCTTTCTTTGTTTTTCCTGCAATTTTTAACGCTCCAGGACTGCCTGTTTCTGGAAAACCCTAATGCATATCCCGCATCATTTGCTTATATGTTCTATGGGGGCCTTTTCACGAAGATCATTACCTTTTGTTTTTTTGTTTTGACAATTTCTTGGTCTTTGATTTCGGCTTAACTTTTGCTTTTGGCTTTGGCTTCGCTTTTGGCTTTGCTTTTGCCGGCTTTTTTTTCATTGAAACTATCTTTTTTGTCTTTTTTTGTTCCGGCAATGATTTTTTTGGCGCAGGCAATGCTTTTTCAGCAACAGTAGCAAGCAATTTTGGCTTTGATAGATTGTCAAGAATTTTTTCAACCTTCGGCATTATATACACAACTTCCTTGCTTGCATCAACCTCAACGAGTTTTCCTGCTTTTGAATAATAATCCAGTACTGGTTTTGTTTGTTGTTCAAAAATTTCCCAGCGTTTCCGGATTGCTTCTTCCTTATCGTCATCGCGCTGGAACAATTGCGCACCATCAATATCACAGATTCCTTCCTGCTTTGGCGGAATGTTTACTAAATGGTAAATTTTTCCGCATTTGCTGCACTGCCTCCTTCCGGTCAGGCGTTGCAACAAAACTGCTTCTGGGGCAACAAAATTCAAGACCAAGTCAATTTGCTTTCCAAGCTTTTTCAACAGTTCGTCAAGAATTTTCGCCTGGTTTTCAGTGCGGGGAAAACCGTCCAGGATAAAGCCGTTCTGCGCATCAGTTTGCAGCATTCTTTTTTCAAGCAATAATGCAACATCATTGTCTGGAACCAGGGCGCCGGTTTTCATTATTTCAGCAAATTTTTTTCCCAATTCGCTGCCGCTCTCCTTCTCCGCGCGCAACAAGTCGCCAGTTGAAAGCTGGGGAATACAATATTTTTCTGAAGCGCGCTGCGCATAAGTGCCTTTTCCCACTCCCTGCTTGCCAATAAAAACCAAATTCATTCTGCCACCTCAAAAAAATTCCTTTCAAAAAAAATATTCGGATTGAAGAAACAAAACAACGGAGTTTTTTTAAAGCGAATCATTCAACCCAAAAATCAATTACGACCTGAACTGTTTCCTTGCTGAAAGTGCGCACTTGGCGCTTGAACAAAATTTTTGCTTTTCGCTTTAGCTTGCGCGCAATAGCTTCAATCTTTTTTATTGGTTCAGGGTAAGGGTCTGTAGAGGAAACAAAAGCGTAAAAATGAATTATTCCTCCCTTTGGCTTGATTGAAAGAATTGCTTCTTTCAAAAAGTTTTCAGCGCCCTTTGGCAAAGGCATTACAACCCTGTCAAACGCTCCCTTGAACTTGCGCGGAACAATCTTCTTGACATCACCTTTTATTGCTTCAACTTTGTTTTGGGCTTTGTTCAATTCAATGTTTTTTTTCATCCATTTCACTGCAATTGGATTCAATTCAATCGCTACAGCGCGCTCCATTGGAGAATTTTTTGCAAAAACAATCGGAAACGGCCCAACGCCCGCAAAAAAAGCGCCAACAACTTCGCCTTTCTTTATCTCGCGCGCTATGCGCAAGCGCTCTGTTCCCAAGCGAGGCGAGAAAAAGACTTTTCCCAAAGGAATTTTGAAAGTGCAGCCACTTTCCTTATAAGTTGCAACCAGATTCTTTTCTCCTGCAATAATTTTCACTGGCTCAATGCGATATTTTCCCTTGTGCGCGCCAGTTTTCTTGCAGACTGTCTTAATGCTTTTTTGCACTGACAACAAAGCGTTTCCAATGATTTTTTGTTTTTTCTCCAATTCTTTCGGAATTTCAATGATTGCAATGTCGCCAAGCGTGTCAAAAGACGCCCGCAAGGCAGCAAACTCTTTTTTTGACAGCTTGCCCTGCAAAGCATCTTTCAGGTTTCGCGGCGCGCTTTTATCCATGAAAGATAAAAAGAAACAAAGATTTTTAGGCTGTTAGCTCTGAGGGTTTTTGCATGGTTCAAAACATTTTGATGGATTTTTTCTGCAAGCCGATTGAAACATTCGCGGGATACAATCCAGTGAACACGCTTGTTTATGCTGCAATATTGATTGCGGTTGCTTTTTTTGTTGTTTTTCCGTTCTTTGAAAAGCGCGGAATAAAATTTGATGCAAGATTCGCTTTTGCAGTATTGCCGTTTGTTTTGCTGGGAAGCAGTTTGCGCGTTTTAGAAGACCTGAAAATTTTTCCGCGCAACTGCAATCCATTGGACTGGGGCTTTTACACTATCAGCCCGGGCATTTACATTGCAATCGGCTTGCTTACAATCGCTTCGCTCGCGCTGTCAATTTTCATTGCAAAAAAAACAGGCAAAAAAACTTTAACAATCTTCACTGGAATTGGAATAATTTTTGCGGTTCCGCCAATTGTTTTTGTTCTCACAAAATTCAAGGTAATAAACGGTTTTCTCGCAATATTGCTGTTGGCAAGCGCAATAACCGCATTGTCTATTTTTGCTTTCAAAAAAATGAAATTTCAATTGCTGAAAGAAAAAATAAACAGGCTGGCTTTGTTCGCACAAATGCTGGATGCAAGCGCGACATTCATTGCACTGCAATTCTACAATTGTTCCGAACAACATTTTGTTCCAGCCTTTTTGATAGAAAACATTGGCGCATGGAGTTTTATTATAGCAAAATTTGCAATAACAATCGCGCTGCTGTATTACATTGACAGGGAAATAAAAAACAAAAACCTTGCCGGCTTTGTAAAAACAATAATAATCATCCTCGGCTTTGCGACCGGAACAAGAGACGCGCTGACAGTTGCGGTAGGAACCTGCCTCTGACGTAAAAAACATAGTAATTTATTATTTTGGCGGGAAGAGCAAGTTATGGAAGTCCTTGTAAGAGTATTTCAGCCAATTCTGCAAAATTGGCTTAATGAACAAATGAATGAATGGGAAAAAGAAAGAGGTTCCAAATCAATTTGGCACAACGGCCCGATAGATTTGCAACTACCTGAATCAATAAACAATATTGTGGCTGGGTTGCTAAAAGAGGGAAAATCTGAAAAAATAAAAAAAATCGACCTTGTGTTTAATTCGCTTGGGGGAAGTATTGAATCCGCCTATCAAATAATCTCTCTTCTTGACAGAAAATTCCCAACGGCCGAAATAACTTTTGTCGTCCCAAGAGTGGCAAAGAGTGCCGCAACTTTGATTGCACTGGGCTGTGACAGCATACTGTTTTCACAAATTGGGGAACTGGGACCATTAGATGTCCAGATTTATCGTCCCGGTTGTGAAAGCCCAATATCTGGAATTACAATAAAAAAACTTGTCGAAGAGGAACTGGAAAAAAGCTCAAATGAAAATATGAAGAAATGGATATTTAACACATTAAAGCCAGAGGAAGTTCTTGAAATGAAGCGATTCAATGATGTAGCCGTAAAATACTTAGAATACTTACTACCACGAAGAATGTTCAAAGACCAAAAAGAAGACAAACCAAAAATACAAAAAGTCATAAATGCGATTTGCGAGGAATTCCCAAATCATTCTTTTGTAATTGACAAAACAGTTGCAAAGGAAACGTTAGGGTTAAACGCCAGTTTCGTATCAGAAAAAGAGGAAATAATACTGCAAAACGTTAGAAACATTTGGGAATATATGTTCAGATTATCAAGACATTTGGAGACAGAAAAGGAAAACTTAATATTAAAGAGGATACTAGATAATTATGGCAAATAACATGACTCTGGGAAATTATTGGGCAAAAACTAAAAAAGAGTTAGCAATAACAATTACGCCGAGAAGGACCCCATTGGACGAAAATATTGACAGGTTCATAAGAAAATCAATCGGGGAATTAAATAAACTTGAAATAAAAATAGATTCCAAAAAAAGAGGAATCCGCCTGATTTGACAGTTAATACGCTATTTTAGGTTCTCCAAAAAAATACCAAAATCGCTTTTAAAAAAAGCACTGTACAATAATAATTCATGTTCTATCTCATCGGCATTGGCTTGAAGCCAAAGCAGTTGACGCTTGAAGCACTTGAAGCAATAAAGCAGTGCGAAAAGGTTTTTCTGGATTCTTTCACGAGCAAATACAGCGAAGGCGCTTTGCAAGAACTGGAAAAAATAATTGAAAAAAAAATTGTGTTGCTGGAAAGAAAAGGCGTTGAAGAAGGCTTTGCGCTATTGCTCAAGCAGGCACGGCAGGAAAACATTGCATTGCTCGCTTTCGGCAACGCGCTCACAGCAACAACGCACGTGCAACTGTTGCTGGACGCAAAACAGCACAGCATTCCCTACAAAGTAGTGCAGGGCATTTCAGTTCAAAACCATTTGCCAGAAACAGGATTGGACGCATACAAATTCGGCAGAATAGTCACCATAGTAAAAGCGCGCGAGAATTTTGCGCCAGAATCATTCTTTGAACAGATTGAAACAAACCACAATGCAGGATTGCATTCGCTTTGCCTGCTGGACATTGAAAGCGAAAAAAACTATTTCATGACAGTAAGCGAGGCATTGCAATTGCTGGAGAAAATAGCGCACAAGCGCAACAGCAAGCTGTTGGAAGAAGCGCAATTGATTGGATTGTGCGCTTTGGGTGCACAGAACCAGAAAATCAAGCCAGCCACACTGCGAGAATTGAAATTGTCTAGTTACGCGGGCTTTCCACAATCATTGATAATCTGCGGAAAGCTAAACGAGAAAGAAAAAGAAGCGCTGGTGAAGCTCAATGCATGAAAACAAAATTTCTGGCTTGGCGGAAAAAGTTTCCCATTATCAAGCGCTAACGGAAAAAGCGCTGAAAAAAATTTCAATAAAAAAAGGCCTTTCCGTTCGGGAAAAAAAGATTGCCCTTGATTTTTTGGAAATGGCAAAGAATTATTTTTTAGACGCAAAGCATTTCGAGGAAAAAGGAGAATTATTGACGGCCCTCGCAGCGTTTTCGTACGCGCACGCCTGGCTGGACGCTGGCGTGAGAGCAGGCTTGCTTGACGGAAAAAACGATAACAAGTTATTCACCCTGCCTTGAGTGATGATTATGCATTATTTTATTGCTTCTGACCATGCGGGCTTTGCGCTAAAAAACGCGCTGAAAGAGAAATTGAAAGAAAAATTTGCTTTCATTGACCTCGGGCCTTTTTCCTCGGACAGCGTTGATTATCCGGATTTTGCTGAAAAGCTTGCAAAAAAAATTGTAGAAGAAAAAGGTGCTTTGGGAATTCTTGTTTGCGGGACAGGAATTGGAATGAGCATTGCTGCAAACAAAATCAAGGGAATCCGCGCGGCAACAATTTATGACGAGTTCAGTGCAAAGGCGGCGCGCGAGCACAACGATGCAAACATTGCGTGCTTTGGTGCAAGAACCATTGATGTGGAAAATGCTGTCAAAATGGCTGAAATATTCTTGGCAACAAAATTTGCCGGTGCTGTAAAAGATGGCGAAAGGCACTTGAAAAGAGTAAAAAAGATAGAGGCAATTGAAAACAGACATTTCAAATGACAAAAAAGAAACAAATTTAAACAAAAACAACCTAATTTTTAGCAAGGGATTCCGGATGAGCATTTACGACCAAAAAAACGCATTCGATTTTGTGGCAATAGTAAAGCCGGCTGTGACGTTCATTGCAGCATTAATCGCGTTAATCGCGCTGGTATTGCTTTTTGGCATTCTTTCAGAATTAATAAAGCCACAGGCAATCGAAGCAAGCTTTCTGGACAATCCGCTTGATATGACAAAAGACAACAGATTCACAAAACTTTCAGTGACAATAACGAATGTTACTGGCAAAAACGCGCCAATCACACTGGTAGAAGTAAAGCCGGAGAATCCAAAAAACATAATTGTTTCCCCGGCACAAACAGATTTGGGCTTGGTTGAAAAGGGAAACAGGCGCATTACTGAATTTATAGTGCGGCCAAACCCAGCGGAAAAAGTATTGGCTGGAACATACACTTTGAACGTATTTGCAGTGATAAACGGAGAGCGCTTCCAAAAACAAATGGTATTGGAAATAAAAACAAAGTAAATTTCCGGAAAAAAAATTTTATTTCAGCAATTCTATTTTTTGCGGAGAGGAAACAACCTGATCGCCGCTGTGAGTGCGCACTCGCACGTCAGCAATGTTTCGGATGCTTTGCGCTATTTCAACCAATTCTTCATACGCCGGGCTTTTGACTGATTCAAAAGCCTTGTCCATAACGCCATTCTCAGCGCGGAATTGCTGCAAAACAAAGCGTTTTGCACCCTTCAAATAGCGCGCGACAGCAAAGACATCGCGCGGCGAGTGAAGGCCTGGCACAAAAGTCATAGTGAATTCGTAATCAATTCCAGAACTGATAATCAAATCAACGGATTTCATTACTTTTGACAAAATTGCTTTCTTTTTTGTGACCGCAAAAAATTTTGCAGGGCTGTAAGCTGCTTTTATGTCCATGGAAATAAAATCCACGAGATTGCTGTCAACAAGCGTTCTGATTATGAATGGATTGCTGCCATTGGTTTCAATCTTCACTTCAAAGCCCAAGCGCTTTATTTTTTCAAGAAAATTTGTCAAGCGTGCACCGTGCAAAGTAGGCTCGCCGCCGGAAACAACAACAGCATCAATTGAACCGCGCGCTTTCTCTAATTCTGAAAAAATCTTGTTGAGCTCCATGCGCGGCAGTTTGTTTGGATACAAAACCAAAGGATAACTGTGGCAATAACCGCACAAAAAATTGCAGCCGGGAACAAACACAACAGAACTCCTCTTTCCAGCCCAAGCATTCGGGGAAAAAGGCAAAAAACCAACAATATCGAGTTCCGGCATTCGCACCAATAAGAATAAACAATTATGATTTAAAAAAAGAACGCAAAAAAAACTGAATTAGTAATTTATTTTGAAAGAATCAAATTCGCCGGTTGTCTCTGACCAGTTTTCAGAGATTTTTTTTATTCTTGCAGAACTGAAGCCGTGCCTTAACAATTGCAAGAATTCCTCCAGCTCTTTTTGCTCTCCTTCGGCAACAATCTCGACAGAACCGTCTTCAAGATTTTTTACAAAACCAGAAAGCCCGAATTGTTGCGCGCGCGTCCAGACAAAATACCTGTAACCAACGCCTTGAACAAGGCCAAAAACAATAGCATGCAAGCGCTTTTTCACAAAATCACTTTTCAAGCGCCCTTCAATGCTGTGCGAAAAACCTTTTTTTGGTCTTCAAAAGACAGTTTTTTCATGGCTGTTTCTGCATCAACCCATTCAAACGCATCGTGCTCTTGATAAATGTTTTTTTTCAGCAAAACATTCTCTCTGGCATTTACTTTTGCCAAAAAGCACTGCATTACACGCTGTTTTTTTCTTATAGAGTCAAAGAATTCCAGAAAAACAGGCAGTTTTTTTGCAGACAAAATTTTTTTGATTCCAGTTTCTTCAGCAATTTCCCGCAACACTGCTTCTTCCGGTTTTTCGCCAGCTTCAATGCTGCCTTTTGGAAACTCCCAACCTTGCCAATTAAGAACACGGTGCAGGATAAGGAACCTTTTCTCGCGGTTTTGTTCAAAAAAAACGACAGCCGAAACGCCATTGGCAATTTTTGTTTTTTTCTTCATGAAAAAAATATGGCAAAAAGCCTTTTTATTGGCAACTGCTTTTTTTAACGTCAAATAACGTTTTTTCACAAGTTGAGGAAAGCTTTTTATTCGCTCAATCCCATAAGATTGGTAATTCCTTCCAGAAGTGTCTTTGATTTTTATGATGGAAATTCGGATTCATGGCCGCGGAGGGCAAGGCGCTGTCACTAGCAGCCAAGTGCTCGCAATTGCTGCATTCCATGATGGCAAGCAATCGCAGGCGTTTCCGAATTTTGGCGTGGAGCGCACCGGAGCGCCAGTCGAAAGCTTTGTAAGAATTGACTGCGAAAAAATTTTGTTGCGCCAGCAAGTGTATGAGCCCGATGTAGTGATTGTTTTGGACCCCACGCTTGTAGCGCAGGGAATAAATGTTGCAAAGGGATTGAAACAAAACGGCTTATTGATAGTTAACACTGACAAAAGCGAAAAAGAACTTGGAATAAAAGGAAAATTCAAGATTCACTGCATCAACATTACAAAAATTGCTTTGGAAATAATTGGCAAGCCGTTCGTGAACATTGCAGTGCTTGGAGCATTCGCAGCGCTGACTGGCGCGGTCAGCCTTGAAGCACTGAAAAAAGCAATTTCGGAAAAAATGTCCATAAAACAAGCCGTTGTGGAACTGAACCAAAAAGCTGTTGAAGCTGTTTTCAACGAGGCAAAAGAAAAAAAGTGAAAGCATGGCAAAAAAAGAAAATGTGGAAAAAAGATTGTCAGTTGGCGCAGTAATTTCAGAGCCCGGCAGCACTGAAAAATATCACACTGGAAACTGGCGCGCTTTCAAACCAATATTAGACCAAACCAAATGCACAAAGTGCGAGGCATGCTGGCGCAATTGCCCAGACGCAGCAATAAAGCAGACGCCCGAAGAAAATTTTTACATTGATTACAATTATTGCAAAGGCTGCCTGATTTGCATGAAAGAATGCCCTGCAAAAGCAATAACAAAAGAGGTTGAACAAAAATAATTGGCAGGAAGAATTCTGGCAAAAAATATTCATTTCGTGTAACAAATAAAATCTTTATATGCCTTCAGGAGAGTCACTTTTTCAAGAGCTTTTGATTTATGGCTTCAAGTTGTTTTTCTATTTCTCCGACTTTTTCCAGTATTTTTTCTTCGTTTGACCTTTCCTGCTTTTCTTCAAGTTCTTTCATTGCATTGCTCATGTTATTGACGATTGTTCCCAAAAACAGGTTCATTATCAGCATTGTGCCCAAAATAATGAAGGAAACAAAGTAAATCGGTCCGCCGATGGGAAACGCTTGGACAACGGGAACCATCATAACATTCCAAGACTCAAGAGTCAAAACCTGAAACAGCGTAAAAAATGTTATTGGAATGTTTCCAAAATTTGCAGGGTCGACTTCGGAAAAAACAGACACTCCAATTATGGCAAAAACATAAACAAGCGTAAACAACAGCAACGCAACATACAAAACAGAACTGAAACTGTTTACCATACCATTTACTATTGCCCTGAGTTTTGGGAAAGCGCGGAAAAGCCTTAAAGTCCGGAGCACTCTGACCAAGCGCAGAACAAAAAGGAATTTTGTTTTCATTGGAAAAAACAAAAGCGCAACAATAGCAAAGTCAAAAACATTCCATGAATCTTTAAAAAAATTCAATGGCTTGTTTCCTTCTGCACCAATCCGCATCAGTATTTCAACGCAAAAAAAAGCAAGAATAATGGTTTCAAGCAACGAAATTGCATATTTCCAAGAAGCATCAATTGATGGTTCAACGCTGATTCCAACAAGCAAGGCGGAAAAAAGAATGACTATCGTGACCAAAACATTGAATGCTTTAGAGTTTACTGTATTCTTGAGAAATTCAAAGAAATTGTCCAAACTAACCAACCATTGAAAAGAAAAGGCGGCTTTACTATAAAATTATTTGCCCAATTCAGCAGTTAAACCCAAAGCTGACTGGCAGGAGCTTCAAATCCGCCATTATTTGGATTTAAAGAATTTTCAAGCTAGTTCTGCTCTGCATATAAAATCGATTCAGCAAAAGCAGGGTTGGAAGGACTGGGGGACGCTACTTATTACCTATCTTTGACACTTTTTCTTTGAAAAAAAATATAAGTGTGAACCTCCT
>CAYOAS010000025.1:0-12699 GCA_964402015.1 uncultured archaeon
TTGAAATCAGAAGGAAAAAGAAATGTTTATTCCGGCGACCAGGATTACAAGAAGAAAGTTCCCAGCCCGGCAAATTTGAAAAAGGATGCTCCCAAAAATATCCTGCAATTGTTCCATTTGCAATTCAATTCTTTCAAGGCATGCGCTGACGCAAACTGCATTTCCCCGCCAACTGAACTAAGGAATTGCCAGATTGGAAGCAAACTGGGAAGCACTGGAGAAAATGCATTGCCAAAAATAAAGTTGTCATGGGATTGGGGCAACATTGCAGTGAACGAGTGTGACGAGGAAAACGCAAATTACATTTATTGTGATGCAACGCAGTTCAGCATTGAATTGTTGAAAAAAATAAATCTGATAAAAGAGTTTGTTGAAAGCAACGCGCCGTTCGAGTGCCCGAGCCTTGTTTCCGGAATAGACCCGATAACGCAATCATTGAGCAGCACTGCGCTTGATACCGGCATAACAAAGTTAGAAATACTGAAAATGCAAAAGGACATTAATGTTGTTGCGACAATTGAAAGCAACAACCAGAAAACAATGAATGTTGACTTGACAATAACCCTGACAAACAATGATACAAGCGAAGTAAAAAGTTGCAGCAAAAAAACTGGATTATTGACAAAATCTATTGTCGGCTGCGATTTCAAGGGGCTTGTGACCGGAAACTATACTGCAAAAGCAATAATTACAAAGGTTTCGGAATGCGGGAACTGTGAAAACAGTTCAATTCTCAATGACAAGGCAACAAGGCAATTCAACATGGGTTATGAAAATGCTCTTGTGAAATGCGAGCCATATTCCACAATGGAAGGAACACAGAATCGCCTGGAAAAATTTATTATTGCAAGCGAACAGGCTGGCAAGACATTGAAGTATCCGGAAGGAATTGCAAACGGGGAACAAATGAGCAAGCTCGTGAAATTCAGGGCGCATCTCATAAAAGACGGTTATAGCAATGCTTTCAGGAAGGATTTCGACAACTTTGCGATGACGCGCGACTTTTTTGGCACAGAACAATACTACAAAGACCCTGTTGAAGGCTTGGGCAAATATTTCAGCAACGAAAAAGCAATGGTGTTTGATTATTTCGGGGCTCCGATTGGGCCAATAAGGGACCCGGGAATTTATGATGTTTTGATAGATGTCAATTTCCAAAACAATAACATGAGATTCTTCAACAATAGCGAACCAATTGCAAAAATAACAATAACCATGGAAAAAACAAAAGACGCAAAACCGGCAAGCCCGTTCTATTATTTGCCGTTCAATGGAAACATTGGTGAAGAAACAGGCAGAGTGGGTTACGGCCTAAATTATGTATTGAAGAGCCCTGACAAGAGCGTGAAAATAAATAATGACACAATGCAGCCAGTGCGCGTGCACGATTTGCCTGGCAGCAATCCAGTATTCACTCTTAACGGGGCATTTGGAGACGATTTCAGGACATTAAACCAGACAAAGCGCGGCATAGTATTGGATGTTGATTTGACAAGAGACTTGCTTACGCTTTCTCCAAGCAAGGCAACACCGGTAATAATGAAGGTTGAAAGCCAGAAGAGCGAGGACGCTTATGGTTATTATGCCCTTGAAATAGACAATCAACCGCAGGCAACAAGCAGCCTTTTGACAAAATGGATTGGCATTGGCTTGACTTGCTCTGACTTTGCAGGCAACAATATGGAAAACTATAAGGAAACACCGGACTTGCACGGCTTGGATAGCAAATGTGCAAGGTTAGGCCAGAACGAATTGACTTCTTATGGGCTTGAATGGTGCAACAAAAAATTCTCCGGAAGCGTTTTCTTGCAGGGATTGTTCTTTACTCCACAGGGAAAGGTTTCACGCCTTTACAAAGTGACTTCAGCTGAAAAAATGGATTTGATTTCCCTTGATTCAGAAGGAGAGGCAATTGCATTGAACGGAATAAAGAGCATTGCAGACATTGGTTCTGTCGAGGACGTTTTCGAATTAGTAAAAAACGAAAAAGTCTGCGTTTTAGGCTATGACAACCAGGCACAAACAGAATTCTTTTGGAACCCAAAATTTGCCCTGGACCTGCTGAAAACACAGAGGCAAAAAGCAGAAAAAGACTGCATCAAAGCCTCGTAAAAAAAACAGGGCATAAGACAATTGTCGTTTTTTGCTAACTTTATTAAATAGTTGCAGTTAATTTTATTTTTGGTGTGATTATGGTTCAAGCAAATGCCGAAAAAAGCTTTGAATTCTTTCTAAAGTCGGATTTTAGAGAATACAATGAAAATGAATGGCTTGCAATCTGCTGTGACAAGGTTGTTGCACACGGCTTGGATTTGAAAGAAGTAATGAAACAAGCAAAAGGCGTTTCATGCACAATCCGCCCGCTGTTTACCAGAGTTAAAAAAGTGGCGCAATAAACCTTAGAAGCCCAAAATTAGCCCCTTTCGTTGGCAAAAAAGCAAAAGTAATAATAATTGTAAAATAAATAAGCTTTTCGGCAGGTAATATGGTATGGATAAAGACAGTAAAGAAATTATTGAACTTTTTTCAAGCACTTCTGATTTAATCAAAGTTTTGGGGGAGTATGTAGAAAAAAGAGGACATCTCGAATTAAACAACCCAGAAATAAAAAATAGTTTCAAATTTTTTCAAGAAAATCCCCAAAAGCTCACAGAGTTGATAGAAAAAATACACGGAGTTAATGCTGAACTTGGAAAAGAGATGATGTTAGTAATTATAGATGTAGGTATGATTAACACAAAATTGGCAACATTAGAACTGCTAACTGCAGAAGAAAAGATTTCGCTTGGGAGGACCCTAAAACAGACTGCCAAGAGAATGGAAAAAATAAAAGCTAAAATGAAAAAACTAAAGCAAAAAAAGAAGCGGTGAGTTAGTGAAAAAATTTACCTTTATTGGTTCTACCTTTAAAATAACAATCCCGGAAATAAAAGTCCCAAAGGAACTCAAAGCTCTTGCTGATGTAAAATTGCCTTACGTGACAATAAGAATAAAAAAGTGATTCGGTGGCAGTCCTACTTGATACTTGCTTCTTAATTGGGCATTTCATGGAAGGAAAAAAAGAGGCAAAAGAAATATTTGATAAACTATTCAACAACAAAAACAGCAAACGGGATTATGGAGAAGTATTCTTATTTGACTATATCGTTGACGAATTTTTATCAAGAGCCATAGGAAAAACAAAAGACAAAAGAGAAACCCTAATATACGAAAGGCAACTTTCTCAACTAATTAATGATAACCAAGTAACGTTGATGTTTACTGACAAAGAACTTTTTGAAAACAGCCTGAAAAATTTCAGAAGCAATAAACAAGATACCACTTTGACTGATGAGATTCTTATGCACTACTTTAATACAAGAATAAGAACTCTCCCAAAAACATTCCCAAAATACATAATTTCTTTTGATAAGCATTTTAGAAGAAATGATTTCATCAATTTTTTAAATCTTGGAATTTGCACATAATTGACTTTAGGAACAAAAACCAAACTTTAGTAGCAAACCGAATTTCGGTAGCAAAGCCGCCAGCACAAAAAGGCTTAAATAGACAAAATCCCTATTAAAATGTTTGAGCAAACAGTCTGTTGAAAGTGGTTTTTTTGGGTGTTTTGCAGAATATTAAGGACTTGTATTACAGCGTTGAAGACAAGTATTATTCGTTGCTTGACAAAATATGCCAAGCGATTCCAATTTATTCTGTAATTGACCCGATTGACAAGTTTGTTCCGAGCTTTTTGCTGATTTTGATTATTATTGTTGCCGCGTTTTTGGCAATTGTTTTGCCGGTTATTGGGCAGCCGGGCGAGGTAAAACTGGATTTGGAACTCGCGGACGCTGACAATAATCCAATAAGCAATGCCGAGATTTTGGTTTCTTTTCCAGGAAAAACATTAACACTGAAATCGAACGCGCTTGGAAAGGTTGAAGCAAGCGTTCCGGCAAATTCTGAAATAAGCATTAGCGTTAAGGCAGAAGGCTTTGATGATGCCGCAAAAACAATAACAACAGGCACAGCAAGCCTGAACGAGAAAATAACGCTGTTGAAAAAAGAAACACTGTTGGAAAAGACAATTACTTTTGTTGACGCAAGCGGAAAAAGAATACTGGGAAAAAAAATTATTGCAAGGCTTTCTTGCAGCAACAATGCAGTGAAGCCGCAGCCTGAAACAGTTTCAGACAATGATTTGGACGGGGAAATAAAAATAACTCCGCCGCCAAACTGTGGAACTCTCGGAGTAACTGTAACTGGCCCGGCAGGATTCAAGCAGAATTATTATCCGATAATTTCTAATTTGCAGATAATAAGGCTTGATTCTGCAGACATTCCTTATGGGATTCTGCGCGTGCGCCTTGAAGACAATGCTGGAAACCTGCTGGCTGAAATTGACGCGAGCGTTGCGTTGTACAAGGATGGTTCTTTTGAAAAAAAAGTCGGGGCAAGTTATGGCGAGGCGCGCATCAGCGAGATAGAAGAAGGAAATTATTTTGTTTTGGTTGAAGACAATGCAGGCGATTATGCGAATGCAACAGAGGAAAATGTCAGGATAACGCCAAAGCAAACAATTTCAATTACAGTAATTCTGGAAAAGAGTGTAAAAGGAAAAATCAATGTGCGCGTTCTTGATTATGAAACAGGACAGGCAATCCAGAACGCGGCAGTGGAATTACGGAGCATAAGCACTGACAAGATTTTTGGTTCTGGCAACACTGGCGCTGATGCAGAACAAGCAAGCTTTGCTGTCACCGAAAAAGGCGAAATAAAAATTGTTGCAATGGCTGATGGCTATCTGCCTGCGGAACTCGCAAATGTTGAATTGGGAAAGGATTATGATTTAAAACTGGAAAAAATCACGCCGTATAATTCCGGCCGCGTGTTCGTGCGGATTTATGACGAGGATTTGTTGCCAGTGCAAAATGCAAAAGTAAAATTGCGGTTTGCTGACACAAAAACCATTGCGCCATACGAGCCAAAAATAAGCGATGCCAACGGAGTTGCAAAATTTGCCGGAGTAAAAAAAGGGGAATACTTTGCTTATGCCGAAAAATATCCGGCAAGCGGAGAAAGCCTGCCTGGACAAACTGAAACAGCAAAAATAAGTTATTTTGACATCAATATGTTCATTGGCACTGCAACAATTACAATAAACGCTGTTGATGAGGACAACAAGGCAATTGCAGAAGCAGAAGCAGAAATAAAAACTGAAAACGGGGAAAAAATCGGGGCAATTCCATTGACAAAAGGCATTGGAACTTATTCATTGAAAGCTGATAAAAAGATTTTTGTCATAGTGAAGCATCCGGATTATTTGCCATTCCAAAGCGAATCATACCAATTGTACAAGGACACGCAGCTTGCAATTACAGCAGTATTGCCAAAACAAATCATTACTGCAGGGCCAAAGGTTTCGCTAGTGGGAATTTACAGCGAAGCTGGCGCGAGCGTGGAAAGGCTCCAAGCGGGAAACGATTATATTGCAAGATTGCAGTTGAAGATTCCGCAGGATTCAGCATATAGCGAGGCAGGCATTCATTTTAGGGTGGGTGCAGCAAAAACAATCGCAAACGACAACCTTGTAATCAAGGAAATAAATGCTGGCGCTGTTTCTTTTATCAATGGCACGACATTCAATGCGCCGAATGGTTACTATATTGATTCGAGCGAGGAAAACCTGACAGAGAGCGATGCAAAGTGGGTTAATTTATGGTGGTATGACCCAGAGCCAGCAGTCTATAATGTTTCAATCAGATTCCGCGTGAAAACAGAAACAACAATCAACTCGTTACTGCCATTTTATTATCGCGCTTGGGCAAACGAAAACGGAACATATTATCGCGATCCGCTTGATAACGAAATCGGCGAGGCTTTTGAGACAACGGAAAAACAGGCGTTGTATGCAAACGCTTTCGAGGTAAAGGATTATTTTGAAGGCACTGACAAACAGTGCGACAAAGCGTTTTGCTATACTGGAATAAGGATTTTTGACATTGCGGAAGGGCTTTATGGTTTTGAGCCGTTCACAATCAGTGCCGGCGGGGATTACAATTTCCTTTTTTCAATAACCAGCAACAGCAATGCTGATTACACTGGCGCAAAATTTTATTTGACAAATGTTTCAGGAGAGGAAACAGCAGAATTGCTTGACATCAGCGCGTATGAAATAGTAAATGCGGATGCGCAAAAATTTTCTTATTCAGGAACACCAGTGCACGAGATTTCCGCAATTGATTCCGGGGCAATGAAAAAAAACAAATCGTTCAGCGGAAACATTCTTTTCAGGCCGAGAAAAGAGGAAGCAAGCGCTTTCAGGCTGCGCCTGGTGTTTGAAGGAAACGAGGTTACAAAAAAAGATTTTGCTTTTGATGTTGTTTCAAAAAAACAAATGAACCTGCAGGCAAAGCCCGGTGTAATTCCTGCTTTCATGGAAACAGACTTGAACGTTAGTGCAACAGACGCTGAAACAGGATTTGAATTGAAGGACGCGCTAGTGCGCCTGTCAATAGAAGCAGCAGACCACAGCAAGACAATAACAGAAAAGACAACAAACGGATTGGGGATTGTGGAATTCAAGATTCCTGCGATGTTGCCGCGCGCACTCTTGACTATTGAGGCGTTCAAGAAAGGCTATGTTGCACAGCCAATAGAAAAAAGAATTGACTCCAATGTTCTTTCTTTTGTTCCTGCGGAAGCAAGAGTTGATTTGAAATCTCCGGGAAAGACTGAAGAAATTGCAAGGCAAAATGTTTCAAACAAGATAGCAAGCGATCTGGCAATAAAAAATCTGCGGTTGATTGGAAGCTATCGCGGCATTCTGGACGAGCAAAAAATGGTAAACTATTTGCAGCAATGGATTAACCACAAGTTTGCAGCGCTTTCAACAGAAGAAAATGCAAAACTGTTCAAAATCGCTTTGAGCCCTGGAATTTCTCTGGCAAAAAACACGCTTGTAAAAGGAAACTTTTTGATTGAAACAAAACCAGCAGGATTTGATGCAAGCTTCCCGCAAAACATTCCTTTTATTGCAAACATAAGCCTCGGTGGATTGCCTGATAATTCTCCATGCATTACAATTGACGAATTCAAGTGGGAAGGAACAACACAAGACAACCAGATAGTGCACGCTTTCCAAATACTTAATAACTGCATGCTCGGCAGCAAGGCAATTGCACTCTCTTCATTGCAGGCAAAATTGGAATGGAAAAGCAATGCGATTGGAACAATTGAATTAACTGTAACTGATGCTGACGATCCAGGCAACAGCAATACAGAAGTATTGCAGGAAGCAGTGTGGAGCAATTTGCTTTCCGGAATCCGCGAAGAAGGAACATATTTTGCAGTGCTGACTTTCACTCCAAAAACAGGCCACATTGGCGAAACAGCAGAATTCAATGTTGTAATTGACAGCCAATTCCAAACAACCAACGGAATGCAATTTGTAGGGGCAAACAAAAAAATCGAAGCGGAATTATTGGTTTCAAACCTGGAACAATGCCTGAAATTTTCTCCAGATACTGACAAGGGAATAAAAATTCTTGCGGGCGCGCAGGAAGCATCATTCACTGTTGATTCGAGCAAGTGCGGCAAACTTGATATTGGCTTTATTCTTTGCAAGAACGACAACGGCTGCAAGGGCGGCAGCACTGAAGGCGGAATAATTGTCAGCCCGCAAGAATTTTCGCTTTCACCAAACGCTCCGGAAAAAACAATTACAGTAAAACGCCAATCCATTGCAGGAATATATGGCATTGGGGTTAGCGCGCGCACGAAAAATCATGCTTACAGGGAAATTGCAATAATGAACGCGCTTGTCGAGCCGGAAGAAACAGAATCTTTCACTCTGGACAAATACGAGTTTGCAATAAAAGGAAAAAGCACAAAAGACAGTGCAACGCTCACAAACAAGACTCTATCACAGGAAATTACAGTTGATGCGAGCGCCTGCGACTGGGGTGAAGCATCAAAAAAAGAAAAAGCCAGCATGAACATTGTTTTTTTGTCAGCAGGAATTGGCGCGCTGACTGGAATGCTCCAGGCAATGAATGAAAAAGGCGGAACCGCAGAAGCAGCGCAACAGACAACAAACCAAGTGATTCAAACAAGCGCGTCAACATATGATGCTGCATTGCAAAACCTGAACAATGCAAGCATTGCTGCAGAAAATTTGTCTTATAATGCCGGGCAATTGGAAAACAAAATAGGTTATATAAATGATAACTCAAAAAACCTGGACAAAATGATTAACACAATGCAAGGCCAAATAAAAAATATTCAAGTGCCAACAGGTTGCGCAGCATGCGATGCCCCGATGGCTGCGGCAACAGCACAATTAAGCTCTGCCAGTGCAGCGCTTGCAAGCGAAACCAGCAGCATAGCGCAAAAAGCATTGGATATGAAAAACTCTGCAAAATATGCAAGTACCTATTCAAATGACGCGTTTGCAAACATAAACAGCTGCACTTCAAGAATGAACACTCCAATAAAACCTATTTCTTCAAGCAATATGGAAGCACCGCTTTTGGCGGCAAGGACATCTGCAGAAAACGCTTTGCCGTTCGCGCAGGCTGCTGCAGACAAAACAAGCATGGCACTGAACAACATAAACCAGGTTGGCAATCTTACATCCAGCATTTCAAGCGCTTGTACAAGCCTTGTGGCAAAAAAAACAGCTTTGGTTAGTGCCCAAAAATCCTTCAAAACAATTTATGCTGATTGTGACAAGGCAGTAAAAGCATTGGAGGAAACATGCAGTGCTGATCCTTCTGGAAGTTCTTGTGCAGCATTGTCAACCTGCCAACAAGTAAGCGGAAAATACAGCACTTTGAATGACCAGCTTGACAGTTACATGAATGATATTGATTCTGATATTGACAGCTTTAAGAACGATGTTGGCAATTTAGGAAAAACAGTAACAGAAGCAAAAGGGCTTGCAAACACTGCATTGAGCGCAACGCAGACAGCGAATAGTAGCTTGGCAGATTCAATTAATTCAATGAGCGGCGGCGCTGCTGCTTTGAAGGGCACTTCTGCAGCATCCAGCAAAAGAGGAGTGTTTGCAAAAATCGCGCTTAATACTGCTATTGGTGCATTGACTGGATTGATGGCTAGCGGCTTGCTGTCGTCAATGCAACAGGATCCTTGCGATACGCGCGCTTCGCATCCTTTATCAGATTATGTAATCAACCTCAAGAATGACGGAAAGGGAATAGAAATGGACAACAATTTAATTCTTGCAAACTTTGATTTTTCAGAGGCAAAGGTTTTCGGGGACTGGGAAAAGCAAACAATAGCATTGCGTTTTGAAAACAATGGAATTGAAAACGACCGCCCAACTTACAGCGTTGCAACAATAACAGCAACAAGGCATTTCCATTCAAAAACAACGCGCATTTCAAGAGGGCAGGGCTTTGGCAGTTTTAATGTTCCTGATGCAAGCACTGTTGAATATGAACAAAAATTTCATTTGAAATTCAAGACAAAAGACTTTTTGCAGAACCTGACCGCGGAAGAACTTGAAACCCCAAGCTGTACTATGGGTGCGCTTATTGGAAAAACTACAAAAAGCGCTTTGCCGCGCATAAAATTGAATTGGAGCTGGGACGAAGCGAAAGGCATTGGAATTGACAGTTGTCTGGCGAACAATTCAAATTACGTTTATTGCGATGCAACGCAGTTCAGCATAATGCTTAGCAAGCGCCTGCACGCGCTTGACGGATGGCTGGAATTGAACGGAGAAAAATTGTTATGCCCGCAGAACCAGTTGCAGGGAATACTTGATGGAATTACTGAAGGCATGAACAGCCATATTGTTCCAAATGGATACGCTGGATTGAGCAACATCAGCGCGAGTGCTAGTGGCACAAGCGTTACAGTGGATGCAAAAATTTCGAACAACAATTCTGCAATACAGCGTGCAACAGTGGAAATAACATTGACAGCGCCAAACGGAGTGAGCCTGAACGAAACACAAAGCAAATGCACAAAAGATGCAAACAACATTATTGCAAAAGGCACAAAAACAGTCAACTGCATTTTTTCAGGGCTTGAAGAAAACACTGGCTTTTACACTGCACAGGCAAGGCTTGTTCCAAATGCAAGCGCTCCGCTTGACAACAATTCAACTCTTGCAACATCATTCAGGATAACCACTGGAAGCAGTGCGGGCAATTGTTGGATAGAAAAAAGCACGCAGTTTTATGACGGAAAAAGCGCTTTGGAATGGTATGCTGAAGCAACTCCAAACGCGCAATGGACAACAGAAATACCAGACATTGGCTCTTTGAGGGACATCATACAAAGCGATGCATATTTGGTTTATGATGCATATACTGAAGATTTCAGGAAAGACTTTGTGGATTATTATACGCGGATAAACTTTTATAATACGCCAAGTTATTTCAACCAGCACCCGCTTGGAAAAAACATCAGCAAATATTTCCAAAGCGGAGCATTGAAGTTCGGGGTAAAATTCACTGATTCATCGCGCTTGCCAAGCGCTGGCTTGTACAAAGTGGATTTGAACATTGCTTTTGCAAACGATAACTGGGCGCTATTCAATTCTAATGGCAGCACTGCGGCGAATATTGCAGTAATGTTTTATCATTTGAACGAGCCAGTGCCAAACAGTGCAATGTATTATTTGCCGTTTGACGGAGAAGTGGGAAAGCAAGCCACTTCATTGAACAGGCAGGGTTATGGCGTGCAATATGAATTGCCTGTTGCCGGAGAAAAATTCAAAATCAATGATGCAGAGCAATTGTTTGCTTTGCCGGATGCAGGCAGCAATGCGCTAGTGAATTTGAAGATTGAAAGGCGCGATTCCTTGAAAGCATTGAATGGCTTGGCTTCAAAACGCGGTTTCCTTGTTTCAATAGAACAAGGCAATGGCTTGGAAGAAAAAACCCTTGTATGGGCTCCAAGCAACGCAACGCCAGTGCTTGCAAGAGTAAAACACGGCGTTGACCCGGAAAACTTCAGTGTTTTCTATTCCGCTCGCAACAACAATGTTCCGGAAATAACAGGCAATACTTTAACGTACTGGAGCGGTGCTGGAAGCTGTTATGACTTTTCAGGCCAGCTTGCAACTGAAGCGTTTGATTTCAAGCCTGACAGAAAAGCAAGGCAAAATGACAATTTGCAGGGCTGGCAGAGCGCTTATGCAATCGACTGGTTTGGCAGCAATGCAGACGGTTCAGTATTCCTCAAAACAATAATGTTCACTCCAATTGGCTCTAATTACAGTTTGTTCGCGGAAAAAGAAGGAATTTTGTTCCAGTCAGTTGAGGACAATTCTGAATCCAATACAGTCAGTTTACAGGGAATCAGCAGCATGCAATTCAACAGGCAGGGAGCAAGCGAAACAGACAGAGTAAATTCTTTAGAGGACGCTTTTGGCCTTGTGGAAAGCAGTGATGCCTGCGTGACAAATTCAGGGGTAAAAACATCAGTCTGGTGGAATCCCGCAGAGATTTATTCACAAGAAGTTTCGGGAAAAAGCATTCAATCAATGGAAAACGCGCTGAACAAAAACAAGCAATGCATTACAAGCATGGCAAAATAAAACTTATTTAATACAGTGCACACTAATTCTTTCATGCCAGCAACGAGAAAACCAATTCCCAGAAAGATAGCTAAAAGGTGGCCAACCATGCAAGTGGCTGAGAAAAGATATAATAAATTTGTGCTGCCTTTTCTCCCAAAAATAAGAGCAATTGCAAAGGCATATTCGTGGGGCAACAGGCATCTTGCGGATGACATGATAGCGCAGGCTGTGATAAAAATTGTTGCCGCAGCAAAAAAGTATGACTTGAAAAGGCCTCTTCAGCCTTTTGTTTTAAGGATTGCAACAAATGCAATTCTTGATGTGGCACGGCACGAGGCAAAGCAAAGACAACATTTTTTGCTGTTGCCCACTGAACAATTATCTTTAATAATGGACGCAAGGGCAAAAACGCCATTGGAACAACTTAGCGCGCCAAAAAGAGCAGATATTTTAAAAAAAGCAAACAATCTTTTACAGTTAATCAATGCTAGTCCTAAACAAAAAGAAGTGTTTAGGTTCTATGCAGGTCTCAAAGACGGCAGAATAAAGATGTATAAGGAAACAGCTCGGGATTTAAAAATTCCAATCGGAACTGTTAAAAGCAGCATTGCGGCAGTAAGAAACGAATTCAGACGGTTGGCGGATAAAAAATGACGATAGGGGCTCCGCCCATATGACTCTGTAATAACTCTGCGGGCGATTTCCACTGCTTTTTGTTTTCGTAAATCCATAATAAAACATCTTTTCCTTCTATACAGAACGCATTGCAAAAGATTTATAAACCTATTCTGTATAGAAGTAATTGAATGGTTAAAGAACTCGTTTTTGAAGCAAAAGTCTACAAAACAACCGACAAAAAGAAGCTTTCAACCAACGAAACAAAAAACTATGACTACGGGGCAATCAATATCAGAAGCCCAGACCTCGCAAAATTCATAGGAAAGAGGGCTCGCGTGACTATAAAAATAGAAAAATAGTGGTTAGTTTGATGACAACACATAAAATACTTTTTTCTGATGCAAGAAAAATGTCTAGAATAATAAAATCGGAAAGCGTTGACCTCGCGGTAACCTCCCCCCCATATCCTATGGTAAGAATGTGGGACGAAATGTTTTCTGAACAAAACCCAGAAATCAAAAAAGCATTATTAGAACAAAAAG
>CAYOAS010000026.1:0-12496 GCA_964402015.1 uncultured archaeon
CTTGAGCGTTGTTGAAACAATTCTTTTGCTTGTGGTTGTTGCTTTTGGCTCAATGATTCCAAGCGCTCCAGCGTATATCGGCACTTTTGAGGCATTGTTTGTAGCGAGCTTTCTTGCTTTCGGCTTGAGCGCGGAAAGCGGAATAGCAATGGCAATAACAGCGCACGCGATAGAATTTTTTGTGGTTTTGGTTCTTGGGTTAATATCGCTTAATTTTTCCGGGATTTCATGGAAAGAATTGTTGAAGACAAAAAAATAAGTGTTTTTTTATGGCTGAAAACAAAAAAAAAGATTTCTTGTTGTATGCAATTGTTTTGTCATATGCTATTTTGTTTTTGATTTTCATAACCTCGTACGCTTTTGACGATCTGGGTTTTGATTTTGCGGGTTATGCGCTGCGGTACAAGTTTGCTTTTTCCGGCTGGATAAAAAACCTTTTGCTTGGAATTCCCGCTGGAACTTATGACGGCGAACTGCCTTCAATCTTGCCAAAACTCTTTGAATTTTTGGGCTTTGGCTCTTTCACTTTGCCAGTGACTCTCTCTGTTTTTGCCCTGCAATTGCTATTGCCGATTATTTTTTTGTTCATAGGAAGGCTTTTTGGCATTGACTGGAAAAAATCTGTTTTGCTTGGCCTGTTGTTTGTGCTGAATCCTTTTACTTTCAAGTTTTTTAACCGCTATTACGAGTTTGCAGCGTGGTTTTTGTTTTTTGTTTCGTTCTTTTTTTATTACGGGTTTTTGGAATCAAAAAAATTTGACAAAAAGAATTTTGCGTTTGGTGTCATTGCCTCTGGCGCAATGATATTGTCGCATCCATCAGTGATTTTCTTTTGGGGAATTGCATTTGCAATGCTGATTCTTGATTTTGTGGATTTGAAGCGTTTTGCGGCAATTGCTCTTTTTGCCGCGGGATTAACTGCTTTTTGGTTATTGCCATTCTTTGGCTTTTCAGCGTTATCTGTTGTTTCGGCGCAAAGCGGCGGGGATTTGATTACTGTTGGAATTCGCGCTTCAAACTATTTTTTTGCGCTTGCAATGCCGTTGATTTTGATTTTTTTTTCAAGCGTGTTGAAGCAGAATGCGCGCGTTTTCAGGTTTTTTTCCATTGCAACAGTCATTGCAATTGTTTATGCGATAGCTCCAAAGCTGCCGTTGCTTAATGTCCCTTTCGCGCACAGCTTTCACATATTCTTTTTCTTTGCAATCGTAATTGCGGTAATGCAGTTGCTAAAGAGCCAGGCTATCAGCAAAAAGCATGTTTTGGCAGTTGGGATAATTGCGCTTGCATGTGTTGTTTTGTTTTTTCCGATTGTCGCGAGGCAATATGTTTTCAAGGAGCCTAGGTATGGCGATTATGATTTTGCCGGGCAGAGAATAAATTACAGCGAATTCGATGCGCTGCTGCAAAAAATTCCTGAGAATGAAAGGTTTGAAACATTGCCGAGCGACATGGTTATTTACGCGCAGGCAAACGCAAAATATGGCTTGTTGTCGCTGCGCGGCTGGGGATACAATGCGTATGCCTTGAAAGAGAGCAATGAAATCAGCGGGCAGCTGGTTAGCATGAATGTTTCCTGCGGAGAGTTTGTTTCGGGAAGCGAAAAAACAGCAACAGCTTATTGGATTGCACTGAACGAAATTGGAGAAAATTTTTTGAAAAATTGCGGATTAAAAAAAATTGCGGGAAACCTTCCCGCATTGTATTTGCTTGACAGCAACAAAACAGCGTTGGTTGACGGAGCAGAATTGCTGGAGTTTGAGAACACGCTGATTAAATTCAAGGCAGCGCAAAAGATTGTTTTGGTTAAAACAAACTGGTTCCCGCGCTGGCATGCAGTATCAAACGGAAAAGAATTGGCGATTGGAAACGCAAAGCCGGGAATGCTTGTTTCAGCGCAGCCGGGCAGCATTGTTGAAATGCATTATGAAAAATCAGGAATAGATTTTGCAGGAATTATTATTTCGCTGGTTGTCCTGGTTTTTTTTGTTTTGGCATTGCTTTAATCAAGCAGTATCATTTTCCACATTTGGATTCCGTTTTTCAGGCCTTTTATGATGTCAGAGCCAACGCCTTTTGAAGTTCCCGCGCGCTTGTGCAGCGTTACAGGCACTTCTATTATTTTCAATCCTGCATTCATTGCAACCATTACCATGTGCGGGCCGAAATGATTGCCTGTAACGTTCAGGTTGTGGATTATTTTGTCCAGTGCTTCCGGGCGGATGATTCTGTAAGTGCAGCCAACGTCAGTAAAGCGCGTGCCCCAATAACGCAATTGCAATAGTTTTGCGATGAAAAGATTGCCGTAGCGCATGAACCAGGTTAATTGCGAGTCGGGCGCTGATAATTCCGCTGTTGTTCGCGTGCCGATTACCATGTCACAGTTTTCAATGTATGCAACAAGTTTTTTGAGGTCGCTTGCCGCAAAAGTCTGGTCTCCTTCAACCAGGCAGATTATGTTTCCATGCCTGCTTGCTTCAATTAGGGCGCGCTTGCATGCAGCGCCATAGCCTTGTGTTTTTTCCTCTGCAACTGTTGCGCCGCTTTCTTTTGCCTCTTTTGCGGTGTTGTCAGTGCAATTGTTGTCAATAACAATTACTTTTGCGACATTTTCTGTGGAGATGAAGTCTTTTACTGCTTTTCCAATTACTCCTTCGTCGTTGTATGCAGTCATGCCAACTGCTATTTTTTGGTTTTTTATTGGAGAGAATTTTATTTTTCTTTTTTTGCGGTTTTGAATCCCGAAAATTCCGAGGTCGACAAGATAGCTTGCGGCTGCTATTGCGAGCAGTATTGTTGCAAACAGGAAAATATTGAATGTTATTTGCTGCAGCAGCAATAATTCAAAAAAATTGATTGCAAAAAACAGCAGTGACAACAGCGCGAGATGAAATCCCGCGAGAACAAGCCTTCCCATGAATATTTTTTTTGTGGAATAGCCTTTAAATAGCTTGGGATTTGATACTATAGCAAGCGACATTAATTTTTGAACAAATATTGTCGTTTGACAGATAGCAAATGGCTCGATTACGTCAAAATATTTTTGTCATTTGCTATATTAAATAAAGCTGGAATTTTGGGTGGCGCGATGCTGCAGAAGCGCAATGAATTGTTGAAGAATGTCGTAAAAAAAGACGGGTTTTTTGGCTTGTTGAATTTGGGCTTGCGCTTTGTTGATGGCAAAACGCGTCCTTCCGGAGTGAATTTTTTTCCGACTTCAATTCAGGTTGAATTAACAACAGCCTGCAATCTGCACTGCACTATGTGCGAGCACTCTCATTTGACGCAAAAACCTGTTTCAATGAGT
This sequence comes from uncultured archaeon, assembly GCA_964402015.1. Taxonomy (GTDB): domain Archaea; phylum Iainarchaeota; class Iainarchaeia; order Iainarchaeales; family JAGVWC01; genus CAYOAS01. The sequence goes on from CAYOAS010000026.1 coordinate 3,308, forward strand.
TTTGAAGCATTCAAGGGTTTCTTGGACAACGCGCCGTTTGTCGAGCTAATAAATTTTACTGGCATTGGGGAAATATTGCTCAATCCCGACTGGTACAAAATAATGGAATATGCCAAAGGCAAAGGATTGTATGTTTGGTTTAATGACAATTTTACTTTAATGAACAGCGAGAACGCAAAAAAAGTAATTGATTTGGGCGTTGATGCTGTTGCTGTTTCTTTTGACGGTGCAACAAAAAAAACTTACGAGAAAATAAGGCGCGGGGCAAGTTTTGAAAGCGTAACAAGAAACATCAAGAGTTTTGTTGAATTGCGCGACAATTCCCTTGGCAGGAAAAAGCCGGAAATTTTTATTGTTTTTGTTGCAATGAAGGAAAACATCCGCGAAATGGCTGGAATGATAGAACTTGCAAAAGAACTGGGCATTGGAAAAGTGTTGTTTGTTGGAGTCATTACTTTTGAGGGCACTGAAGGGAAAGGATTGCGCGGCGTGAAGCAAAAAGAGCTGGATGAAATTTTTGAGCAAACGAAAGCCAAGGCGCTGGAGCTTGGGGTTTCAGTTCTTGGAATGCCGGAATTGCCGGGCAAAATTTTTCAGGATTGCCCTTACCCATGGGTTTCCAGTTATATAACTTCTTCCGGCGAGGTTTTGCCCTGCTGTTTCATCAAGCAAAGGAAAACAGAAATCAGCGGCGCTTCAATGGGAAATATTAAGGAAAAAACTTTCAGGGAAATCTGGAAAGAAAAAAAATATGCTGCTTTCAGGAAATGCTTTAAGGAGAAACAGTTTCCATTTTTTTGCAGGGCTTGCTATAAAATGAATGGCAGCCAAGCGGCTGAATAAACAACCCACGTCTGAAGACGTGGGTTTTGTAATCACAAAACAATTGCAAACTATGCCTGTGCTATTGGCACAATTCATCACGCGGCTGAAACACTGTGTTTTCTTGTGCACAGGCATAAACAATCAGGCAATTATTTTTTGTTTTCTTGTGATTTTTGCTTTAGCCAGTTTATTGTTCCTTTGAGGCCCTGCCCAAGGCTTGTTTTTGCAGTGAACCCTAATTCTTTTTTTGCGAGGCGAGTGTCTGCAATTATTGTGTCTATTTCTCCTGTTGCAATCTTGTCATAGTGCGGTTGTATGCTTGTTCCGAGGCAATTGTTGATTTGTTGGATTAGCCCGTTGAGGTCTGTTCCGTTTCCAGTGCCTATGTTGAAGGATTTTCCGCTTTGCTTTTTGCCTGCATTCATTGCTGCCAGGAAAGCAGAAACAATGTCGTCAATGTAAACAAAGTCCCTGCTTTGTTTGCCGTCGCCGCTTACATTCGGCTGTTTTCCTTGCAGGATAAGGTTTGCAAAGATTGACAATACGCGGTTTTGCATTCTTGGGCCGTAAGCGTTAAAGATGCGCAGGCAGATTGTGTCAAGGCCGTGTAACTGCGTGAAGAATTTGCAGTAAAACTCGCCAACTTGTTTTGTCAAACCGTAAGGGGTATTCGGAGTTAGTGCTTCTGTTTCAGGAATCGGAATTTTTTTTGATTCGCCGTAAACAATGCAGCTGCTTGGAAACAATACTCTTTCAACAGAATTTGCATGCGCTGCCTTCAGCACATTCAGGGTCCCGTCAATGTTAACGTTGTTGTATTCCGCTGGCTTTTGGATTGACTCGCTGACATAGCTTAATGCCGCCATGTGGAAAACTGTTTTTGCTCCTGCGAGCGCCTTTTGCGTTTGCTCGAGATTGCGGATGTCTCCTTTAATAATTTTTATTTTGTCTTTTACTGCTTCAAGATTTTTCAAATAGCCGGTTGATAAATTGTCAAAGACAATTATTTCGTAATCGCCTTTTCTGAGCAATGACTCTATTATTGTCGAGCCAATGAAACCGGCGCCGCCAGTAACAACTATTTTTTCCATTTTAAATCACTGTTTTTGTTAAGAAAGATTCTGGGAAAACTAAAATAAAGGCATATAATCTGATTGTGGAACTTATTAAATGGTTTTGGTACAAAAGCAGAAAAGCCAATTGTACAAAAGCCGAAAACGCCAACGGGCGATATCCGACTGAAAGTCGGATTTTTGCCGGCTTTAGTAAAGCCGTGGTACAAAACGCGAAAACCGTGCGGCTTGTTTTTTTCTTGTTGTTTTTTTCTGAAAGTATTTTAAAGTGTTGCAGACAGTTTTTTGTTCGAAAAAGATTTGGTGATGCCTTGTTTTCGCGCGTTGAAAAATGCAGGATTTGCGGTTCTGGCGATTTGGTGCAATATCTTAGCTTGGGAACATTGCCGATGGCAAACGATTTGGTTGATGCAAAAAAAACAACTGCTGACCTTTTTTTTCCGCTTGAGGTAATGCTCTGCAGGAAATGCTGCCTTTCACAGTTGAGTGTTGTTGTTGACCCAAAACTAATGTTTTCCGATTATGCATACCGCACTTCGATTTCCACAACGTTCCAGAAGCATTTTGCTGGAATGGCTGAAATTGTTCGAAAAGAATTTTTCCAGAAGCCGGCGGAATGCCTTGTTTTGGACATTGCAAGCAATGACGGTTGCATGCTGCAGCAATTCAAAATGTTGGGGTTCAGGGTTTTGGGTGTTGATCCTGCGGAGAATCTTGCAAAGATTGCAGGGGAAAACGGAATTCCCACGATTGTTGATTTTTGGAGCGAAAGGCTTGCGGAAAAAATAGTTAAAGAGAATGGCAAGCCAAAAGTAATTGCTGCTTCCAATGTTTTCGCGCACGTTAACGATGTGCACGGTTTTTTGAAGGGAGTGAAAAAAGCGCTTGACGCTGACGGAATTTTCATGGTTGAATTTCCGTATGCGATGCACTTGATTGAAAAAAACGAGTTTGACACTGTTTACCACGAGCACTTGTCATATTTTTTGGCAAAGCCGTTGCTGGAATTGTTCAAATCTGAAAGAATGGATATTTTTGACATCCGCGAGATTATGGTTCACGGCGGCAGCATTCGCGTTTTTGCAAAGCATGCTGAAAACAGCAGAATAAAACTTGAAAAGCAGAATATTCAGAGATTTTTGGATTTGGAGAAGCAAAAAAAATTGTATGATTTGAAAACATACGGGGCGTTTGCAGACAAGGCGCTGGAGGTAAAAATCGATTTTTTGCGGTTGCTTGCGCGGCTGAAGAAAGAGGGAAAAAAGGTTGCGGGTTATGGCGCTGCGGCAAAGGCAAGCACTCTTTTGAATTATTGCGGAATTGGAACAAATTATGTGAAATTCATTGTTGATGATGCGCCGACAAAGCAGGGCAAGTCTTTTGCGGGAAACCGCGTTCCAATAGTGCCAAGCAATGTTTTGGAAAAAGAAAAACCGGATTATTTGGTGCTGTTTGCCTGGACTATTGCAAAAGAATTGATAGAGAAAAACAGGGCACACGAGGCGCGCGGCGGAAAATACATTATTCCAATGCCAGTGCCGCGAATCATAACAAATGAAACCGAATTATAAAGCAATAAAACAATTTTATTTTCGTGGTTTGATGAAAAAAACTGTTTCAATAATTGTTACCACGTGGAATTCTTTTGACCTTACAAAACAGTGCCTTGAGTCAATAAAAAAAAATACTGGTTATGAGCCGCTGGAAATAATCCTTGTTGACAACGGCAGCATTGACGGAAGCATCCAAAAGCTGGAGAAAGAGTTTCCGGAAGCGCGAATAATAAAAAACAAAATAAACAAGGGCTTTCCTTATGCGCTCAACCAGGGCTATCGCGCTGCCAAAGGCCATTATTTGGTGCATTTGAACAATGATGCTTTTGTCACGAAAGGCTGGCTTGGCGCGCTGATTAAAACAATTGATTCTGACGAAAAAATTGCTGTTGCCGGAGTAAATGAAACCTCGCCCGCTGAACTCAGGGACAAAGGGCTTGTTGAAAAAAAGATGCAAAAGCCCAACAGGGAAATGCTAACGCTGCCTGTTGGCTGGATAACAAAAAAGAAATTTGTTGAAGAAATCGGTTATTTGGATGCAGAGCATTTTTCTCCTATTTATGGGGAGGAAGCAGACTGGAATTTCCGCGCCAGAAGCAAAGGATACAAGATAATCGAATGCAGCAAGTGCATTGTCGTGCATTATTCTTCGCAGGATTCAAGAAAGGGAATGAAAGCGAAAAATCATTATATCCTGCTGAACACGCACAGGCTGCGGTCGTTTTTCTTTAACCTCGGCATAATTGACTTGCTGCGATTTGTGCCTGGCATGGGACTGATTTTTTTGCAGAGCATAAAGGACTGCCAGATTTTCTGGCTGTTGAAAGCCTACTGGAACAACATTGAGGACATAAAGCTGATTTTGCGCGAGCGCGCGCGGAGAAAAAAATCGGTTTTCATTCCTTTTGCGGAACCGGTTTTTTCAAAGCCTTTTGAATTGCAGAAAGAATGAAAAATTATAGCAAGCGACATTAATTTTTGAACAAATATTGTCGTTTGACAGATAGCAAATGACTAAATTATGCCAAAATATTTTTGTCATTTGCTATGTTTTTTGTTTTTTTCCAATAGTTCACTGTAAATGCGTTCAAACTTGTCCACAATTGCTTGTATCGAATAGTTCTCCAAAGCGACTTTTCTTGCTTTTTCGCCAAGCTGTTTCCTGAGCGCGGGGTTTTCAATCATTTCAATTATTCCTTTTGCAATGCTTTCCGGATTCTCTGGCTCCACAATAAGCGCCGCACCCTTTACAGCGTTTTTTACCTCGCCGCTTTCAGTTGCAACAATGGCTTTTCCTGCAGCCATGCTCTCAATCAATGCAATGCTTGTTGAAGCGCGGAAAATGAAAGAGTGCACGACAAAATCAGCGGACGCGTAAAGCTCTGGCAGATTGTCCGGAAAAACCCAGCCTGCGAACAAAACGTTTTTTTCCAGCCCCAGTTTTTTTACAAGCGCTTCCAAGCGTGCCAGTTCGTTTCCCCCGCCAGCAATCACGTATCTTGCATCAGGGTATTTTTTGGCAACTGTTTTCATTGCACGGATTATGAAAGAAATCGCAGTGGCATTGATATTATTCAGCGGTTTTGCCGACAGAAAAAATTTTTTGCCGAATCTTTTTTTGAATTCCGCAGACGGCTTTGCTGCGAGAAAGTTTTGCAAGTCAATTCCGCCAGGGATTACTGCAATTTTTTTTTCAGGAATGTTCCATTTGAGCAGGAAATTTTTTTTGACAAACTCGCTCCATGAAACAAGCTTGTCAAAGCATAAGCGGGGAAGCAGAAACTTGTTGAGCAGAAAGACTATCTTAAGGTTCAGCCCCGCTGACTTATCACTCAATCCTTCAAGGCCAAGCACAAGGGGCTTTTTTACCGCCCGCTTTACTGCGCAGCCGATAATGCCGGGCAAAGCATCATTCTGCGCGTGAATAATATCTGGATTGAATTTTTTTGCAAGAGAAACTGCTTTTGGCGCAAACAACAGGTACTCAAACTTGTGCAGTGCGTGATGGCCAAAAACAGGGGCATACCAAGTGCTTATTCCCAATTCTTTTTCCTGCGCGGAAAAATCAGTGCTGTGCGGTGCAAAAACAAGGATTTCGTGGCCGCGCTTCCGCATTTCCCGGAGAAAACTTGAAACAAAGATTTCCCCGCCACCGCCGCCAGAGAGCGAATAGGTGTGCGTAATGAAAAAAATTTTCATAACAAAAAAGGAAAAAGAACAATATTTATTGGGGTATCCTGAAAAAGCGGTTTGCTTGATTTTTGTACCAAAAGCAATTATTAAAGGTGGGTTGAAGATAATATATAAAGTATTATTGGGCAACTCTTTTTTCAAGGATTATCATGTTCTCTTACTATATTTTTCAGGCAAAAAGGTCGCTGAAGCGCTTCGTCTTCACGCCATACTTTGGCTTCAAAAAATTCTTCAACGCAATGCTGCTTTTTCCGCAGGCTTTTTTGTTTCACAACGCGAAGGTTATTGGCTATCCGCTGAAACTGACTATTGACCCGTGCAACATTTGCATGCTGGAATGCCCGCTCTGCCCGACAGGGCAAAAGCAAAAAGGCAGGGTTCTCGGAAAAATGAATTTTTCCGGTTTCAAAAAAATCATTGACGAAATGCACCAGTATTTGTACGAAACAGACCTGAACAACTGGGGCGAACCCTTTCTTAACAAGGAAATATTCAAAATGATCAAATATGCGCACGGCAAGAGAATCTGGACAAGCGTTAACACAAACCTGAATGTTCCTTTCAAGGAAAAGGATGCCGGGGCATTGGTCAGGAACGGCTTGGACCAATTGTATGTTTCTGTTGACGGCATAACGCAGGAGGTTTACGGAAAATACAGGAAAGGCGGAAAACTCGGGACTGTTTTCAAAAACACAAAGCTTGTTGCGGAAAAGAAAAAAGAATTGAAATCAAAAACTCCTGTTATTGTCTGGCAATTTTTGGCAATGAAACACAACGAAAAGCAGATTCCCCTGCTTGAGGAAAAAAGAAAAGAACTTGGAATTGACAGGCTTGTTGTTGGGTGCCTGCGCAGCGACATTGGAAAGGAAATATACAAAAAAGACTTGGAGAAAATAGAAGAAACAGCAGACTGGCTGCCTTTGCGCGAGGAACTCAGCAGGTATGATTACAAAAAGAAAGAACGAAAGCTCAAGCGGCCTTTTTGTTATTATTTATGGCTTGTTTCTGCAATAAACCCGAACGGTTCTGTCAGCCCGTGCTGCGGGGCATATTTTGAAAAAGAGGATTTTGGAAATGCTTTCACCGAAGGGTTCAGGAAAATCTGGAACAACAAAAAATACGTTGCCGCACGGAGAGCTGTTGCAATGAAAAAGCCAAACAGCCAGACAGTCTGCGACAACTGTGTAAGAACAGGGTATATGGATTGAAACAATTTTAGGGGAAAAAAATGCCTGCCGAAAAAATTGATTTGGTTAATGAAAAAAACGAGGTCGTTGGCGAAACCACAAAAGAGCGCGCGCACAAAACAGGGGAATTGCACAGGGCAATGCATGTTTTTGTTTTCAATTCTGCAGGAAAGCTTTTTTTGCAGTTGCGCGCAAAAAAAAAGTTTTTGTTTCCAGGGCTTTGGGAAAGCAGTGCCAGCGAGCACGTGAAAAAAGGCGAATCCTTCAACGAAGCAGCGCACCGCGGCCTGAAAGAAGAGCTGGACATTGATGGAAAAAAGATTTTTTTTGTAGGCGAGAAACGGATTGATTACAAGGATGAAAAAGTCGTTAACAACGAGTTTGTCCAGTTGTTCGAGTGCGTGCACGACGGGGAAATAAAAATCGAAAAAGAAGAGATTGATGACGGAAAATTTTTTTCAATCGAAGAAGCAAAAAAACAGGGGAAAGCCACGCTTTTTTTTCGCGAACTGCTCAAGCTTTATCTTGAAAAGAAAGGCGCGCTTGAAAAGAAAAAAGGCTGGCCTTTTGCAAGCGTTGTAATAGCAACATACAACAATGCAACAGCGCTGAAAAAAGTGCTTGACGGAATGCTTGCACTTGATTATCCGAAAGAAAAATTTGAAGTCGTGGTTGCAAGCGACGGCAGCACTGACAACACAGCAGAAATGATTGCAAGCCATTTTAGCAGTGAAAAAAGAATAAAGTTCCTCAATCTGCCCCATAAAGGGGTTTGTGCTGCGCGCAATGCGGCAATCTCGGCAGCATCTGGAAACAGCGAAATAGTTGTCAATATGGACCATGATTGCATTCCTGAAAAGTCTTGGCTGAAAAAAATTGTTGCGGGATTTGATTCGGAAAAAATCGGGGTAGTTAGCTCTTACAATTATTATGGCGGAACATCAACTGCATTCAGAAAAAAATTGCTTGACAAAGTCAGTGGCTATGACGAGCAATATGGTTATTATCGCGAGGACACTGACCTGAGCTTTAAAATAACGGATTTGGGATACAAATTCAGGCTAGTGCAGGCTGGTTTCGAGCATGACCATAAAATAGCCAAGCCAAAAGGGATTATTGCGCTTGCAAGGCATTTTTTGCAGCGGCTGAAATACCATGAAAACGATGTCCTGCTGTACAAAAAGCATCCGACAAAACTTTGCAGGGAATTTTTGAAAATAAAATTCGGTTTTCTTGTAGATCCATTAAGCGATTTTCAGGCAGCGACAGGAACATGGCATTACGGCGGCAAACTGCAGGCAAGCAGCCCTCGCGGCATTGTCTTTATTGAAAACAAAACTCTTTTTCACACAGTATTAATTATTATTCTTGGAATCAGTTATGTTATTGCGGTCAAGGCATTCAGGCTTTTTGGAAGCATTAAATTCGGAAAGTTTTTGATATGAAAATAATCATGCTAAACGCGCCGTTTCATGCAAGGTTTTCGCGCGGCTCGCGCTCTCCGGCAGTCACAAAAGGCGGAACAATCTATTTTCCCATCTGGCTCGCGTACGCTACTGGAGTCTTGGAAAAAGCGGGGCATGAGGTAAAGCTGGTTGATGCGCCTGCGCGCAACCTGCAATTGGAAAATGTTCTTGAAATAGTGAAAGATTTCAAGCCAAAGCTTGTTGTTCTGGATGCTAGCACGCCAAGCATTCACAACGATGTCAAGGTTTTGGAAGAAATAAAAAAAGCGCATGATTGCTTTGGCGTTCTTGTCGGAACCCATCCGAGCGCCTTGCCTGCGGAAACACTGAAAATGAGCAATGCAATTGATGCTGTTGCAAGGCACGAATACGATTACATCCTGCGCGACCTTGCAATAGAGCTTGAAAAGAAAAAACCAGAACTTGAAAAAGTGCGCGGCCTGTCTTTCAGGAAAAAAGGAAAAATAATCAGCAATGCAGACATGCCATTCATTGGGGATTTGAATGAATTGCCTTTCGTGAGCGAGGTTTACAAAAAGCATTTGCACATTGAGGATTATTTTTACAGCGCAAATTTGTATCCGGAAATAACTATTGTCACTGGCAGGGGCTGCCCTTTCAGCTGCAAGTTCTGTGTCTGGCCACAGGTGTTGAACGGCCGGGCATACAGGACGCGCAGCATTGAAAACGTAATTGAAGAAGTTTGGTTTGTCAAAAAGAATTTTCCGCAAGTGAAGGAAATTTTTATCGAGGACGACACTTTTACTGCGGACAGGGAGCGTGTCAGGAAATTCTGCGATTTGCTGGCGGAAAAAAAAATAAAAATCGCTTGGAGTGCGAATTCGCGCGCTGACGTTGACCTTTTGACTTTGCAGAAAATGAAAAAAGCCGG
>CAYOAS010000027.1:0-12329 GCA_964402015.1 uncultured archaeon
TTGCTTTTGAATATTCCTCGCACCAAAGTGCTCGGAATTGCTTTTTGCATATAGCGAACTGCAATAAAAAGTTCAAAAATATAAGCAGTTCGCTATATCTTTTCAGAGTTTATTTGCGCTCCGATAGCATAACAGCCTTTTTAAAAAAGGCTGGCGAAAAAAATGTTTTACCGGAAGCGCCCCGATAGTATAATGGATAGTATGCGACCCTCCGGCGCCAAGCCTTTTTCTTTCTTCAAAGAAAGAAAAACTCTACGGGCTGTCCAAAAAGAAAGAACGCGGATTTATTTTTTTGGCGGGGAAAGGTTGTGATTCGGGTTCGATTCCCGGTCGGGGCGCTGGAAGCAAGAGCAATCATAATTTTTGAGAAAATTATTGGTTAAAAGCACGAGAGAAGCAATTAAATTTGGATTAATTTTTGTTTGCATTTTTCTTTTACGCACTGCGAAAAGAACTGGCTGCAAAGGCATTTTCCTGTCGGGTCTTTTTTTATGTGTTTGCAGCTTTCCCATGTGACTTTTGTGCCGTTTGCTTCCATTCTTTGAACCATTGCCTCTTCGGAAGCATCAATAAAATTTGCAATCGGCTGCCCGGGCGCATAAGCTCTTGTCTGGGGAGTATTTTTGCGTGCAAGCAAGACGAAAGACTTCAAAGGCATGCTATATTTTATGCATCTTCTGTTTAAAAACTTTTTCCTTGAAAATTCGGTTTTTTCAATGTTTTTTTGTTGCTTCTGAAAACATTTTTTTGAAGCCTTTTACTGCCTGCCAGAAGGGCACGCTTGAAAAGAAGCAAAAAGCAAGAATTGCAACGCCCAGCCTGCCGTAAGGAATGGGAATGTGCATGTTTGGAATCTGTTCATAAAGTATTATTGTCATCCAGCCAAGGCAGAGAATGACAAAAATATTGAGCACAAAGGATTGCAATTGTTTTTTTGTTTCGGGTTCTTCCACAAGAACAATTGTTTGCGGCAATTCTGTTTTAACTGGCAAAAATTCAATGATTTTTTGTATGTATTTTCTTGTGCCGTACAACGGCTGGAACATCAGGACTGTTATTAGTATGATTATGAATGCAAGCGGTGCTATAATGAATTTTTCAGTGCCCTGCAATGCTTTGATTGCAGAGGTTGAGATTATTACGACAAATTCTCCCAATGGCAATAGCAATACTGCTGCTGTTGCTGAATCCTCCTTGTTTAATCCGCATCTGGGGCCAAAGAAACCGCAGGAAACAATGTGGGCAAACAGTGCGCCGAAAGCCAGGCAGGTTCCGAGCAATACAAAGAATATTAGTTGGTTTATTTCCGGGATTGCAAGTTTTCCAAGGTTGTAATCGTAAAAGAGCGTTGTTCCAAAGCTGACAAAAAAGAAGACCAGAAAGAAATCGCGCAGGAAGCTGACATCGTCTTTTATTTTTTGCCCGGCTTTTGTTTCAGCAAGAGCAAAACCCGCAAAGTATGCTCCGAGAGTTGTTGACAATCCGATGAAACCGCCGATGGTTGCAGTAATAAGGCCTATTCCTAAAGCGTAAAGAGTCATTTCCGCCTGGCCATAAGCGTTGTCTTCGAGCCATTTTTGCACCATGCTGGACAGTTTGTGTACTGCAGTGAATACTGCAACAGCAAAAACAAGCGCTGTTATTCCAAGGCTTAAAGCAGAGCCTTTTGCTGAAAGGCTAGTAATAAAAACCACGAGCATTATGCCGAGAAAATCCTGTAGTATCAGGATTGAAAGAGCGATTTTTACTGGGGGCAGTTTTATTATTCCCTTGTCAATAGCAAATTTTGCTACTATTACTGTGCTAGTGGAAAACAGCATTATCCCAACTATCACTGAAAAAATCAAGGAATAACCCAACAAAAAGATTACAATGAATCCCACTGCAACAGCAATAATCATGTCGGCAATTGCGAGCACAATTCCAGTTGAACCTGCCTGAATAAAATCTTTAAGTGAAAGCTCCAGGCCAAGGTAAAAAAGCAGTATGAACAATCCCATTTCCCCGAATGCAATAGTCAGCTGGTCAGAAGGATTGAGAAAACCAAAAAGGAAAGGCCCGAGGAGAAAGCCAGCGAGAATAAAACCAAGCACCTGATTCTGGCCGATTTTTTTTGCAAGGACTCCAAAGGCAATGGCAACCATTATTATTATTCCGATGGTTGTCAAAGGAATTGTTTCTGCAGTTGCTTCAGCTGTTGCCAAAAGAGTTGTAAAGAAATCCATTGAAACCAGTTAAATTAAGCGCTTAACAGATATAAAAAAGCCTTCGTTGGTTTTTTTTTAATTGGGATTATTTCAATACTTTTCCGGTTTTCAAAAACCACAAATAAAGGTCAAGCTCTGCGTGCGATAGCCCTGTTTTTTTTGCAAGCGCGCCAAGTTCTTTTTCCGCTTCCAAATAATTTTTTTTGTTCAGCGATATTGGCTTTTCTCGCAGCATTGCATGCTCGTGCATCAATGATAAAACATGCCTGTCCAAAATAGCAAGGTTTTCAAAACCAACATTGCGCAAAAAATGCGATGCTTCCTTGTAACCAATGCCCAAAACGTTTTGCGCCAGCCATTCCCTTGCCTCGCACTCCAAATTGAAAGAAAGAACTTTATCCTTTAAGTTTTTGTGCTGCCGCGCTTTAACAATGAATTCAGCGCGCTTGTTGTAAAAACGATGCCCCAATGCCTTCAATTTTTTTGCCAATTGCTTTTCAGGAATTGCCAAAAAGCCGTTTGCGCCGAGAGCACGCTGTATTTGAATGCCTTTTTCCGCAGTGCTGTTTGCAGTCAGAATGCAAAAGCAGAGCTCGGAAAACCAGTGTTTGTTGTTTTTTTTTCCAAGTTCCTTGAATTCACAGAGGCGCTGCCTGACTAACTTTGTTTCTGGCAATCGCTTTGCGGAAGCTATTTTTTTTGCAAGTTCGCGCATAATTTATTGCTTTTGGGATATTATTAAAAGAACAATTCCACAATTGTTTTTAGTGGTTGAATATTTGTTGATTGCTGCAATTGCACTGCTGGCATATTGGTTTTTGAAGAAAAAGTGATGGATTCGAAGGCGATATTGTGGGTGTTGTGCAGGATTTGATGAAGGTTGTAGAGAAAGGCGCAAAGCAGTTTGTCGCATTTGTTTTTTTGGCGTTTACTGCAGGAATGCTTTTTGCATTGTATGTTAGTGATGTCGAGCCGTTGCTGTTGTTTGTTCCGCCGCTGCTTGGCTTGGTTGCTTTTTACAACGAAAAAATATCCTACCTATTGCTTGCCGGAATAATCATTTTCATTTTTATCTGAGGCCGAACAAAAATGAAAAAAAAGATTCTTTTGCCACAAATAAAACCGTTTTCTCCAGAACAACAATTTATCAGAACGGGAAAATTGCCTGCTGATTTGAATGAAGCGAGAGCAAAACGATTGGGGACAAGATTATTGTCCAGGGTTTGGTTTAATGAAGCAAAAAAAAGAGAAGCGGTTGGCAAAAGCCAGCTTTCTTTGCCGTCTTTCAGGCAAAGGTTAAGGAAGGGAAATTTGTCAAAAGCAGATGTCAGTTTGATTAGGGAGCAAACGGCTTTTGCTATAAATAAATTTGCTTCGCACCTGTCAAGGCAGAAAAGGGCGATTGTCACTGCCAAAGTAAACGAACTGATGAGCTCGCGCATTCTTTCCATTAATCTTGCGTTGCGTGAGAAAACAAACTCTGACTTGCGCCAGATGCGGGTTCAGGGGATGGAATTAATGACAAAATTGCGCAATGAAGGCGAAATGCACATTGGACTGATGCAGGACAAGTCCGGAAAAGTCTATTTTGCAAAAGGTTGGGGAAATAAGAAAAGCGAGAAAGGAATTGCATTGCATGAGGCAATGCATGTTTTGCAAAAGCTCGGCGTAATAAAAGTTGATGTTCCTTTTGCAGAAACAGCGCGCTGGCTTTATTGCCTTGAAAACGGAATATACTCGCCAAATGCAAAATTCAGGATGCCGACTGCAACAGAGTTTGATAGGAAAGCTTTGCCGGAAAAAAACGACAGCATGTTGCTTTACGAAGCACAATGGTCATATAATCTTGGCGACAGGATTGCTGAATGGCTCTATAAAAATGTTCCGGAAAAAAAGCGTTGGAACTATTTGCGGTTGCGCTGCAACAATGTGAATCATGCGGATGCATTGAAAAAAATCGGATTCAAGATAAGAGCTGTGGCATAATCATTTTGCCAAGTATACTGTTTGCGTTGGGAAAGCGAATTCTATTTTGTTTTTGTCGAATTCTTCTTTTATTTTCATGTTGATTTCGTGCCGCACGTTTATCCAGTCTTTGTCGCGGATGAAATAGATTATGAAGATGTTTAGCGAGAATTCTTTGAAGTCGGAAAAATAAATTATTGGGTCGTTTGCGCAGCCTGGGTGTTCTAAAATTATTTTTTTTATTGTTTCGCGCGCGAACTGTATTTTTTCCGCAGGAGTATTGTAGGTTATTCCCAGATTGAGTTCGACGCGCTGTTCAGTGCCGGAGGAAATGTTTTTTATGACAGAGCTGGCGAGTTTTGCGTTTGAAAAGGTTATTTCGCTTTTGTCAAGGCCTGTTATTCTGGTTGTCCTAATGCCTATTTTTTTTACTGTGCCAGTAATGTTGTCCACTTGGATTGTATCTCCAATGCGGAAGGGCTTGCTTGTGAGCAGGCTTATTCCGCCAAAGACGTCTGCAATTGTTGCTTGTGCGGCGAATGCAATTGCAAGTCCCCCGATTCCAAGGCCTGCAAGAATTGCCGTAACGTTGTAGCCAAAAATATTGAGAAGGATTGCAATTGCGATTATTGCAATAATTATTTTTATTGCAGTGCTGATTGTTGGAATCATTTGGTTGTCGATTTTTGCGCCTTTCATTGCGGTCATTGGCACTAGGTATTCTTCCAGAAAAGCGTCAACGAGTTTTATCATTACGCTTGCGATTGTGATAGTGAAAAGTGACCACACAAGGTTGCTGATTGTGTTCATTGTGGGTGTGTCGAGCGAAAGGAATTTCAGGCCAATGATTGCGCCGGCTGAAAAAAGAATGAGCAGCAATTGCTTGTCTATTGCTTCGAGCAGCAGGCCGTCAAATTTTCTTTTTGTTGGGGGCATTATTTTTTTGGCTTGGCTTTTTATTATAACAAAAAGAATTTTTCCGATAATAATTGTCAGTAGAATGCTTGCTGCAAAGAGCGACAGCTGCAATAGCGAGTTCCCGGAAAAGGGTTCATACGATAATACGTTGAAAAATATGGAAGGCATGATAACTGTTCTCCAAACAAAAAAATTTAAACGCTAATGCTGCTGAAATTAATATCATAACTGTTTTAATAAATTTGCCAACAGGCAATCCAACCTTTGAGCAACAGCGAAAAGCTTGCATTTTTGCCGGCCTTAAAAACTTGCCAACAGGCAAATCCAACCTCTGAAAGAGGTTGTATACAGCACACGGGAGATGAATCCCGATTTGCACCGCTTTAGTAAGGTGGCTTTAGTAAAACCGTTTTAGCAAAAACGGGGGTAGTTTTAAATTCTTTTCTGAAAGATAGTTATGTAATTATCTCTCCTTACTTATAGCTAGCGATTTTTTGGGTGATTGGGGTTAAAGCGAAAGCATGCAAAGTTGAATTACTCTTTAGCTAGCCGTCTGCATTGAAAGGTGTCAATTTGGTGTTTAAATTCACAGATCATTTTTTGGTTCCAAAGCATGAAATAGTGCCGAGGGAAGAAGTGCAAGGATTTCTCAAGCAATATGGTTTAACTCTGGAAAAAATTCCCAAGATTTTGTTGGAAGACCCTATTGTTGAGGAAATTTGTGCAAATCGCGGGGATGTAATAAAAATTATTCGAAAGAGCCACACTGCAGGAGAGAGCATTTATTTTCGCGTGGTTGCTTGAATCAATTGATTGAATTTTTTTTTTTCATTATAATTAATAAAATAGATAAAATAGAAGGAAAGGATTTTGTTGAATTATTGGCCTCTTGTTGAATCGTATTTCCGCGAAAAAAGCTTTGCAAAACAGGAAATCGACAGTTTTAACCAGTTTGTTGACAAGAAGGTTCCGGAGATTGTTGAAGAGAACAAGATGATTGTGCCAAAAATCGAGGAAGTAAAATTGGAATTGAGCAATATTGAGGTTTTGAAGCCGCGTATTGTTGAAGCTGATGGAAGCCCTAGAACTAATTTTTATCCGATGGAATCAAGAATTCGCAACCGCACTTATTCTGGTCCAATTTATTTGAAAATGAAACTGTTGCGCAGGGATGTCGAGCAGGACATAAAAAAAGCGTATATTGGGGAATTGCCAATAATGCTGAAATCAAACCGTTGCTGGCTCTTCGGAAAAACAGAGGAAGAATTAACCGAAATGGGGGAAGACCCAAAAGATTTTGGCGGCTATTTCATTATCAATGGCAGCGAAAAAGTTCTGATGACACAAGAGGTTTTGGCAAGCGATCGCGTGATAATTTCTGAAAAAAGCGATGACAAAGTGAATGCTGAAGTAATCAGCACTCGCGGTGCATTCAAGGGAAGAGTGAGAATAACGCGCAATCCTGATGGAATGCTTGGCGTAACATTTCCAGCATCGCCGAGAAAATTGCGATTGTTTGTTTTGCTGCGCGCTCTTGGCTTAAAGACAAGAAAAGACATTATTGACGCTTTCCCGGAAGAAATGCAGATACAAAACGATGTTTTGGTAAACCTTGAAAATTCGGTTGTAAAAGACGAGGAAGAAGCATTGGACAGGATTGGAAAGTTTGTTGCTCCGGGGCAGGTAATTGATTACAGGTTAAAGAGAGCGCAGGAAGTAATTGACGCTTTCCTGTTGCCGCATATTGGCCAGAAACCAGAGGACAGGCTTGCAAAAGCGTATTATCTCACAATGATGGCAACAAAAGCAATTGAAAGAGCTTTTGATTTGCGAACAGAGGATGACAAAGACCATTATGCAAACAAGCGATTGGAATTGAGCGGAAAGCTAATGGAGCACTTGTTCAGATACAGTTTCAAATATTTTATTAAGGATCTGGCTTTCCAGATTGACAGAACAATTACCCGAAGGAGAAAATTGAATATTAGCACTGTTGTAAGGCCGGGGGCTGTTACTGAAAGAATACGGTTTGCAATGAGCACTGGAAATTGGATTGGAAGGGCAACCGGTGTTTCAAAGTTTATGGACAGAACAAATTTTGTTGCCCCGCTGACAGACTTGAGAAAAGTAAAGAGCCCATTGGACAAGAACAGGGAATTGTACGAGGCAAGGGATGTTCACGGCACTCACTGGGGAAGATTGTGCCCGATTGAAACTCCTGACGGGCCACAGTGTGTCAGTCCTGACACTGAAATAATTTTGGGAGATTATTCGGGAATGAGTATTGCTGGATTTGAGGCTTATTGGAAAAAAATTTTGGTTGCAAGCATTGACTGGGAGTCTGATTCAAAGGAGGAGAAAAAAGCAAATGCTGCAAGGTTTTTGAGAATGCGGCCTGGCAATAAGGTTTTTGAATTGAAAACAAAGGAAACTGGAAAAAGCATTAGGGCAACTTTAGACCACCCGTTTTATTCTGAACATTTGGGAAAAACAAAATTGCAGAATTTGAAGGTTGGCGACAGGATTGCAGTAATGCCTTTAAAGCCAGTGAGATTTGAAGCGCCTCAAGGAAAAATAATTTTGAAGGAAGAAGACATTGCAATGGCTTGTCCGGAAAAGACGGATCGTGAATATATTATAATGGAGCTGAAAAACAGGGGCTTGTTGCCGTTGATGGATGATTTTCGGCTTAACGTGCTGGCAAGGCTTTTGGGGCACTGTTTTGGTGATGGAAGTCTTAGTTTGTCAATGAAAAAATTCAAGAGTGCTTGTACTATTGTGTTTTCTGGAAAAGAGGCTGACTTGAAAGAGATTGGAATAGAATTGGAGGGTCTTGGTTTTTCTCACTCTAAAATAACTTGCGGGCGCAGTAAATCTGTTCTTGAAAATGGCAGAATAATAAACGGTGTTTCAACAGTGATGGCGTGTTATTCGAAGCCGTTGTGGGTTTTGTTGAGAGCGTTAGGCGCGCCTGTCGGGGACAAGGCGATTGCAGAGTTTTTTGTTCCTACTTGGATTAAGTTTCAGAGAAGCACGATTGTCAGGGATTTTCTTGCGGCATATTTTGGAAGCGAAATGACAAAGCCTGTTGTTGACAAGAGAAATGGAAAAATTTTTTTACAGCCTGTTTTCTCTTTGAACAAGAGCAAAGAATTGGTAAAGAATGGTGTGCAGTTTGCTGAAGATATTAAAGAACTGCTTTTAGGGTTTGGCGTTAAAACAGCCCAAATAAAAATAGTTGACGGCATAAAAAGAAAGTCTGGAATTGAAACCAGAAAAATCAAACTATTGTTGAACTCTAATCTTGAAAACCTGTTGAACCTTTTTGGAACAATAGGGTTTGCATATTGTGCGGAAAGGAAGAGCCTTGCAAGGCTTGCTTTTGCCTATTTGGAGGGCAAAAAGTTTGAAATTGAAAAGAGGCAAAAAATCCTTGCGAAAGTTGCAGTGCTTGCCGCAAATGGAAAACAAAAAAGCGAGATAATAAAGCTAATTGATTTTGAGGCAAGGGAACATGATGTTTCAAATTGGATTAAAGCATTCAAAAAAGGAAAAACCGTGAAAACAAGAATTTCTGCAATTGACTTTCCAAAATTTGGTGAATGGGTTCGCGAGCATATTGTTTCGGAAAACGGCATGGTTTGGGAAACAATCGAAAGCCTTAGTGAAGCCCAAGAAAAAGAAGTTGTTGATATTACGACTCTGCAGGAGTACCATAATTTTTTTGCAAACAATTTCCTTGTGGGAAATTGTGGATTGGTAAAAAACCTCGCGTTATTGGCAGAGGTTACGACAGAAAGCGCTGACGAGCCAGTTGAGAAATTGTTGAACAAAATGGGAGTGAGGCTAAAAAAGATTTAACGCTGTCAGGCATCCAACCCCGAGCAACAGCGAAGAGGTTGCATATTCGCCAGCCTTAGAAAGGCTGTTTTAATAAAACCGAGCAGAACAGGAAGGAGAAAAAAATAATTGAAAAAAAAGCAATGGTTAATTTGCCGTCGGGCAAATCCAACCCCGAGCAACAGCGAAGAGGTTGCATATTCGCCAGCCTTAGAAAGGCTGTTTTAATAAAACCGAATGAAATGGGGTGCGCCTGAAAAAAATTTGAGTGGTTTTTATGGCTGTTATTGGAAAGGTTTACATCAATGGAAGGCTGATTGGCTTTCATGATGAAATATTGAAATTGACAAAAGAATTGGTTAAGGCAAGGCGCGAGGGCAGGATAGAACAACAGGTCAATATTGCCTGGCACGAAGACACTAATGAAGTTTATATCAATACTGATGCTGGAAGAGTGCAAAGGCCAGTTCTTGTTGTTGAAAATGGAAAACCAAAAATTACTGAAGAGCAAATGAAACAGTTGAAAGAAGGAAAAATGACCTGGAGCGATTTGGTAAAACAAGGAATTATAGAATATTTGGATGCTGAAGAGGAAGAGAATGCTTTTATTGCAAAGGATGAAAAGGAATTGACAAAAGAACACACTCATCTGGAAATTCATGGTACAGCAATATTGAGCATTGTAACAGCAATGATTCCGTATTTAGAACATGACCTTGCAGGAAAGGCATTGCACGGGGCAAAGATGTTCAAGCAAGCGCTTGGAATTTCAGGAATCAACCTGGCTTTGCGAACAGACACTGAAAGCTATACATTGCATTACCCGCAAAAGAACCTCATAAAGACAAAGGCAATGGATTTGATTGAATTGCAACGCAGGCCGCAAGTGCAAAACATGGTTGTTGCAATCATGCCATACCGCGGTTTCAACATGCTTGATGCTGTTGTATTGAACAAGGGCGCTGTTGAAAGAGGATTGGGAAGGGCTTCTTATTACAGGAATTACGAATCGTTTGAAAACAGGTATCCAGGAGGGCAAATTGACAAGTTTGAAGTTCCAAGCGAAGAAACAGTAGGCTATCTTGGAAACGAGTTTTACAAAAAGATTGGTGCAGACGGCCTGGTTGAAATTGAAGAATATGTTAAAGACAAAGATATTGTTATTGGCAGAACAAGCCCGCCAAGGTTTTTGGAAGAAATAAGCGAGTTTGGGGTTGTACAGGAAAAGCGCAGGGAATCCAGTGTTACGACAAGAAAAGGAAAACCTGGTTGGGTTGACAAAGTTGTATTGACAGAAGATGATGCTGGCAACAAGCTTGCAAAAGTAAAAGTGCGAAGCGAAATGATTCCTGAATTAGGAGACAAATTCAGCAGCAGGCACGGGCAAAAAGGAATTGTTGGAGCACTTGTTCCAGAAGAAGACATGCCATTTACTCCATCAGGCATAAGACCGGATTTGCTTTTGAACCCGCATAGCATTCCAAGCAGAATGACAATAGGGCACTTGCTAGAAATGCTTGGCGGAAAAGCAGCAAGCCTGACGGGAGAAACAGTTAATGGAACTCCGTTTGACAGCATGAATTATAGTGAAATTGCAGAATTATTGAAAGAGCACGGTTTCAGAAGCGATGGAAAAGAAGTATTTTATGATGGAGTAACTGGAGAAAGAATTGAAGGAGAATTGTTTGTCGGGGTTGTTGCATACCAGAGATTGTTCCACATGGTTGCACACAAACTGCAGGCAAGGTCAAGAGGGCCAGTGCAAATCCTTACAAGGCAGCCAACAGAAGGAAAAGAAAAAGAAGGCGGATTAAGGTTTGGAGAAATGGAAGGCGAAACATTGGTTGGGCACGGGGCAGCAATGCTATTGCACGAAAAATTGATAGACGATTCAGACAAAGTAACGGAATTAGTTTGTGAAAAATGCGGAGTAATTGCAATCAATGACGTAATAAGAAACAAGAGATATTGCCCGTTGTGCAACGGTTCAAAAGTTTATCCAGTAGAAATGGCTTACGGTTTCAAGCTGTTGCTTGACGAACTGAAAGCGCTTGGAATACTGCCAAAACTGTTAATCAGCGACAAGGTAAGCTGAGGAAATGAAATTTTGAAAGGTGAATGGTTTGTTAGTAAAAAAGATTTTTGCTGTTGAATTCAATGTTCTCGGTCCTGAAGCAATCAGGAAAATGAGTGCAATGGAAGTAAAGACTCCGGAAACATACGATAAAGACGGTTATCCAATGGAAGGCGGGTTAATGGACCCGCACCTTGGGGTCATTAATCCGGGATTGCGCTGCAAGACTTGCGGACAAAGAATGAAAGAATGCCCTGGACATTTTGGCAGCATGGAATTAGTCAGGCCGGTAGTGCACAGCGAATTCGGAAGAAAAGTAGAAGAATTATTGCATTCGACTTGCCAGCAATGCGGCAGGATTATTTTACCGGACGAGAAACTAAAGGAACTTGCTTCTGTTGCGGGTTCGAGCCAGATTGATGTTGCAAAACGCATTCTTTCAAGGGCAAAAAAAGCAAAAAAGTGCCCGCACTGCAATGTGGAAAAAGGCCAAATAATGCTTGACAAGCCGACAAACTTTTTCTTAAACAAGGAGCGCATTTATCCTTCACAAATAAGGGAATGGCTCGAAAAAATTTCCGACAAAGACCTGTTTTTGTTTGGTTATGATACAGCAAAGATTCGCCCTGAATGGTTTGTATTGACAGTATTGCCTGTTCCGCCAATTACAATCAGGCCAAGCATTACTCTTGAAACAGGAATAAAAAGCGAAGACGATTTGACGCACAAACTGGTTGACATTATTCGCATAAACCAGAGGCTAAAGGACAATATTGAAGCGGGAGCGCCGCAATTGATTATTGAAGACTTGTGGGATTTGCTGCAATATCATACCACAACTTATTTTGACAACAATACTGCTGGAGTTCCTCCTGCAAAGCACAGAAGCGGAAGGGCATTGCGCACAATAGTCCAGCGCCTGAAAGGAAAAAAAGGAAGATTCAGGCACAACCTGACTGGAAAGCGCGTAAACTTTGCTGCCCGCTCAACAATCAGCCCAGATCCTTTCATTTCAATAAACGAAATTGGGGTTCCGGAAGCAATTGCACAGGAACTTACTGTTCCAGAGTATGTCACTGAATGGAACAAGAAAGAAATAAAGGATTTGCTGAAGAACAGCGACAAGATTGTTTATGTGGTAAGGCCAAACGGCAGCAGGAAAAAAATTACAGAGCTGACAAAACAGGAAGCAATTGATGAAATTGATGTTGGTTTCAGGATTGAACGGCAATTGCAAGACGGGGATATTGTTCTTTTTAACAGGCAACCTTCATTGCATAGGCTAAGCATGCTTGCGCAGAAAGCAAGGATTATGCCAGGGTGCA
>CAYOAS010000028.1:0-12180 GCA_964402015.1 uncultured archaeon
TGCAACTGCAACGCTTGATGCCGAAAAGAAAAGCTTGGCTTTTTCCGCCTGCTTTTCAATGTAAAGCCTTCCCCAAGTGCCGCGGTTCTTTGCATCGAGCTTGCTTGGATCCAGCCTTATTTGGAACTGGTCGCCGTAAACCATTTTGCTAGTATCAACCACAAAAAACACCTTTAAAAAATCGCTTTTTATTTTCAGATTTCTGTTTCTTCGCCGGGAGAAAGCACTGTTGCTTTTGCGCTTGTTTCTTTTTCAACCGCTTTCTTAAATGCGTTTGCATCAGCGGAAATCATTGGGAAAGTGTTGTAGTGCATTGGAATAACGATTTTTGGCTTCAGGAGCTTTACTGCTTTAACTGCCTCTTTCGCGTCCATTGTAAACCTGCCGCCAATCGGCAGCAATGCAACGTCAATTGAAAAATGCTTTCCAATAAATTCCATTTCCTTTGATAGCCCAGTGTCTCCGGCATGGTAAATTGTTTTTCCGTTTTTCTGGAAAACAAAACCGCTTGGATTAGTGCTCGCACTGTGCAATGCAGGCACCATGCTTATTTTCCAGCCGCTTGTTTCGATTGTGCCGCCGATATTCATGAATTCAACCTTGCAACCGGCATTCATTGCTTCTGTTGCAAGCTCCATGCCAGCAACAAAGACCGCGCCGGTCTCTTTTGCGATTTCAAATCCGCCGAGAAAGTGGTCTTCATGCCTGTGCGTAGCACATACAACCTTAACGCCTTTTTTGTCCTCGGCGGTTATTGCATAATTGTTTTTCAAGCCAAAGCCAGGCATTTCCATAGTCCACGGGTCGACAATCAAATCGTCAATCCTGAAGCCGGCATGACCTAACCATTTTATGTTCAAGAAAAACCCCCCAAATAATCGTTTATAATTAATTAGTGAACCAGAAACTTAATAGCTATTTAGCCGAATATGTTCGGTTGTTTTTCCTGTTTTTTTTGTTGCTATTCTGCCTGTTTTCCAATTACTCTTTCAATCATTGCCGACATCATTTTGTTTTCCGCTTTTTTCAAATGCTCTTGGAAGGTTGCAAGCGAAACTCGCATTTTTTGTGCAAGCTTCCGCAATTCTGTTTTTTTTGGGTATTCATAGTAACCGTTTTGGTAAGCGAGCTCTATTGCTTGTTTTTGCTTTTCCGTCAGGTGCTGCATAACGTTTGGAATATAAACATCGGACAATGTTTCCTGTTTCAGTTTCAATAATTCTGTGTGCCTGTTGGCTTTTGCATGCTTGTAAAAATCAACCAGTGATTGCTTGTCCCAAGAGGCTATTTCCCAGTATTCAAAACCGTTCTTTACCACAACTGGTTTTATGAAAAAAATTTCGCTTTCCCTGTAGCCGCGCAAATGCTTTGTGCTCGGCTTTCTGCTGTCAAGCATGAAGAACAAGTCATTGTTTCTTTCAATCTTGTTCACGCGCTTGTCTTTTTCCAAATCGCGCAGGAATTCTGTCTTGTTTTTTTCACTGCCCTGCAGTGTGTTTACAGATGTGAAATAGATTTTTCCTTTCCTGTTGAATTCGCTTATGGGATAGCAGAACATTGCCACATTGAAGCGCTTCGCCCGCGGAATTATCAGGCAATCCGAATGAAAAATCTTGAGCTTTGCAACCCACATGCAAAAGCATTTGCTGGCAATTGTTTAAAAACCCGAATCTGTCAGGGCGCGGATTTTAATAAACAAATGGAAACATTATTTTGGGGGGTATTTTGAGGGCAATAAAATCTGTAAAGAGCCTTGGTTTTGCGAAAAAAGCGCGTGGAGCGCGCAGGGTTGAAATTACTGCTTTTTTTCTTAGGCATGCTGATAAGTCTGGCGAAACGCTTTCGCCTTTTGGACAAAAGCGGGCTGGTTCTGCTGGACGCTTTTTGCGTGGAAGGATTGTTTTTTCTTCAAGCACTGTGCCGAGGGCAGTTGAAACCGCAGAGAGGCTTGCGCGCGCGGCCGGGCAAGGCCAGATTGTTTCCCAGCATAGTGAATTAAATTACTTTAATTGTGTTAGGGATTTAAGCGCTCTTGAAAAGTTAGGGGTAGAAGAACGGAAGAAGTTTCCTTCGGAAGAAAAGTTGAGGAAACAGTATCCGAACGAGGCTGTTTTTCAGCAAAAGCTTTTTGAAATCAAGGAGAAGGCGGATTCTGTGGTTACAAGGAAGTGGCTTGACGGCAAAATTCCAACTTCAATAATTATGAGCCCGAAAGAGGTTTCAGATTCGATAATTCGGCGGCTTGAAAAAAATATTTTTTCTGCGAAGGCTGCTGGAAAAAATGTTTCAGTGAATGTTTCTCACGCGGATTTTATAGTGGCTGTTTTTGAAAGGCTTACGGGCAGGCGTTTTGACTTGCTAAGGCCAAAAAATCAATACGCGCGCCCGCTTGAAGGCATGCGATTTGACTTCCTGAAAAGTGGGAGAATTATCCTGCGCTACCGCGGCAAGCGATTTGACGTGACAAAGTGCTTCAACGAGATTGTTTCAAAAAGGTGAGTGCGGAAAAAACAATTTTTTTCCCAATTCTAGGGCAATTTCTATTATATAGCACATTTGACTCTTTTTTTGCAAAAAACGCCTTTTTTTAAATTATTTCATTTATCTATTTTTTATGAAGCTTTTGGAGCAGCGGCGCATCGGCGCATTGTTTTTTGCATATTCTTCTTCTGCCGGCGTTGGCGACAACCTTGATTCCGGCTTGAAGCGATATTGCCCCAAGGGCTTTGGCTTGAACAAGCTTGCCTGCAGCGGGGATGAAATCCGCTGGCTGTTTGACGAGGATGATCTTGTGGAATCTGGCAATGCGCTCGTTGAAGAGTTATGGAAGAATCCGAGGCAGGCAAACCTGCTTTTTGACTTGTTTGACAAAATACAGCTTTTGAACTTGCAGTCTGCGGAAAAGTTTGCAGGCATGCGCTTGAGAGGAATTTCTACAGAAAAGCTTTTGGATTCCATTCAGGAAGCCCTGGAATTTTACAATGAAATGTGGGAGCTTGGGCCTTTTGCTGAACTGATTGACTTTTTTTTATCCAGAAAATTGAAGGGAGTGCTGCTGAAACAGGGCGTTCTTGAAAAGGATATTGCGCATGTTGTTTCCGTTCTTTCAACGCCAGAAGAGGAATCTTTTTCCAGAAAGGCAGAAAGGGGCTTTCTGAGGATTGCAGCAGAAATAGAGCGCAGGAAGCTTTCTTTGCAAAAGGCTTTTTCTGACAGGGCAATTGTTTCAATGCTTGAAGCGCACTTGTCAGAATATTATTGGGTTTCCTGCAATTATTTTTCTTTTTCCGGGTTGGGAATGAGCAGCCTGAAGAAGCTGGTGAAAAGCGCTTTGGGAAAAGAAAAAACAGCTTTGGAAAAGCTTTCAGGGTTTGGCAGCCGGCAAAACTCTTTCATCAGGGAAAAAGAAGTGCTGCTGAAAAAATATGGTTTTGGGAAAAAGACTGTTTTCCATTTCAATTTGCTGCAGAAAGTTGCGCTTGTTTATGACGACAGGAAGAAAAGCCAGATGTATTCCTTTTATTCCGCCGGAAGAATGCTGAAAGAATTGGCGAGAAGGCTCAAGGTGAATTCCGACTTGGCAAAATACGTTTTGCCGCAAGAATTAAGCGATTTTGTTTCCGGAAAAATTTCTTCCAATAGCCTCTATGAAAGGCGGCAGTACAGTTTTATTGACTTCAATGTTTTGCCCCCGAAAATTCTGACCGGCGAAGCTGCAAGGAAAGCAGAGCAGGAATTATGGAAAAGCAGCGACCTTTCGCAGGACGAGGTTAACGGAATAAGCGCTTCTCCGGGAAAGGTTATTGCAAGGGCAAGGGTAATAACTTCTTCAAAAAACCTTTCTGAATTGCAGAAGGGCGAGATTCTTGTTACGGGAATGACATCACCGGACTATGTTCCTCTTCTTTCAAAAGTTGTTGGCATGATTACTGACGACGGCGGCATTACCTGCCATGCTGCAATAATTGCAAGGGAATTTAACATTCCCTGCATTGTCGGGACAAAGGTTGCAACCCGGGCAATAAAAACCGGCGATTTGCTTGACTTGCGCGCAAACCACGGCCTTGCAAGAATAATAGAACGAATTGAAAAAAAAGTTTGAACCTGCAATTTCAAGGCAAAAAGTCTTTGTCATTTTATTATTTTGAAGAATTCTTCCTTGTTCATTTTGAGGTCTTGTTTTATTATTTTTGTCAAGAGCTTGATCCTGATTTCCCTGTGCAAGGGAACCAGCGTTGTTCTTCCGTCTGGATGTTCGAAAAACGCGTGCGAGCCTTTTTGCCGCGATTCCTTGAATCCAAGTTTGTGAAGTGCATCCAGCACTTTGCGAAGTTTTACAGAATTAGGCATAAACCGCTACTCTTTCAATGCTGACTGTAGGGGTTTTTTGTTTTGCTTTCTTTTCCGCCAGAACCTCCAAGCACAATTCGATTGCTTCTTTAATATTTTCCAGGGCTTCTTTTTTTGTTTTTCCCTGTGTATGGCAGCCCGGCAGTTCAGGGACATCGGCAATAAACCAACCGTCTTCATCCTGTTCCATTATTACTGTAAACTCTTTCTTTTGCATTCTTTCACCTGAAAAAATAGTGCTTAAACTTTATTATTAAACTATCGAAATTACGGCAAAAAAATCCTTGCTTTTGATTTGCCCGGATTATGTCCGTTCTTCTTTTGGCGGGAGAAAGATTGCGACAAGGCGCTTGGACAAAATATGGCATGTTATTTTTGCGGAAAAAGAAGAAAAGCTTGTGGTAATCAGGTCTATTTTGATTAGCATTTTGCTACTTCACGCAATTGGCTTTTTGCAATGTTTTTTGAAGCGTCAAGAATTTCTATGCCGACTATTTTTTTGTTTTCGTCAAAGTCTATTATGATGTCTTCGTTGAGTGAAATTGTTTGCTTTACATTTTTTGGCTTTGCTTCTTCAATTGCAATGTAAACAGCATCCACTTCAGCATTGTATGTTGCTTTCATTCAGACCAATATATTATTCTATTTGAAGGTATAAAAAACATTGCTAAGTAATTACCTCTTGCAGGCATTATGGCAAGAAATCTTTTGTTTTGATTTTTTGCGGCAAATATTCTTCAGTAATAAACCTAATGCCTTTTTTGCTTAGCGCTTCCAATTCCAGTTTTATTGCTTTGTCTTTCATCAACTGGAATTCTTCTTGCCAGGGCTTGTTCTTGAACCATTCGTATCCCTTCATTTCATTCAGGCGCTTTACATCCAGATGGTTTAGTTTTATTGTTACTTCTTTTGGAATCTTGAATGTTTCAACGTCTTTTACTGTCAAGCCAATGTATTTTGTTTCGGGAGTTGCCAGTTTTTCTTCAGAGTAAGAAAGCGAGATTGAGCCTTGTTTTATTACGCTGTAAATATACATTCCCCAAGGGTCTGCGTCCATTAATGCGTAAACCGGCAAATCGAATTCGTTGTTCAGGCGCTGCACTAGCCTTCTTTCCGCGCGTGACGGCTGGCCTCTTCCAGTTATGATGATGCATTTGTTTTTTTTCCAGAATTGGTCTTCGTTGAATCTTTTCCATACAGCGTCTTTTTCAATGAACAAAACGTATTCAGCGTCAATGTCTTTTATGTCAATCTTGTCTGGTTCGACGTTGCTTGGCACGCCCCATCCTCCGCTTCCCATCTTGTTCAGGTCAATAGTGTCTTTTCCGTCTTTTATTTTCATGTCGCCAACAATGACTCCTTTGCTGCTTGCAGACAGGTGCAGTTCTTCGCGCAATAGGTTCAATGATGATTCAATATCTTCAATAATCGGGTCTGATTCTCCTTGTTCTTCAAAAGTGTTCTCATTCGTATCTGCAATAGTGTGTTTTAGCGCGTAATACAAATCACGGATGCTGACTGTTGCTTTTTCCGCAATCACTTTTTTTATTTCCGCTGCAACGAGCATTGTCTGCATGAATTTGCGCGTGTGCGCTATGTTCAAAAACTGCCTTTCGCTTTTTTTATCCCCCAATTTTATGGTGCGGGATTTTTGGTCAAAGAAAATATTGTTCAGTGAACGTACTGGCAATTCGTAGCTTGGGTTTTCGCCCTTATTTATTTGCTTTACAATGTCTTCTCCGGCTTCTTCGAGCTTTTTTACAACATCCTTGTCCTTCATTATTCATCGCCTTCTGCAAAACTGCCTTTCTTCTTTTTCTTTTTTGTTTCCTTTGCCTCTTTTTTTCTCTCCTTTTCAAGTTCGGCGTCGCTCATTTCTTCTTCCAGTTGTTTTTCTTTTTTTTCTTCCAGCTTTAAACGCTTCAATACTATTTCGTGCAATTTTGCTTCAATTGTTTTAACCGGTTTTTCTGTCAGGACATTCAGTGCCAGTGCCACTTCAGTCGCGTATTTCATGAAGATTTTCTTTTTTGCCTGTTTTTCTGCTTCCCTGCGCTTGCCGGCAACAAACTGGTAAATGCGCCTTCCAGTGTCCATTATTGCAAGGCGCAGTTCTTCCATTATTGATTCGTCATCTGAAACAGCCTGTTTGCCAGCGCCGGTGTATGGAATGTGCACTGAAAGAATATGCACGAACACTGTGAGCGGAGCACTGTCCATGTCTTTTATGCCATAACGTTTCCAGTCAATGCTCTGCACTGCCTTTGTCAGTGCGCAGCCGCCGCCATCAAACAATAATGGCACGCGGTTTGCAAAGCGCATTATTTCCACTTTTTTTATTTCTGTTTTTGTTCCGTCGGAATTTTCTATTGTTTCTCCGTTTCCCCTTCCGGCATTGCCGCCGAAAGCAACTGCTACTTCCACTTGGAATGCAAAGCCTTCGCTGTAAACCTGGGGTTTTCTTTCCACAACGCTTAAGAATTCCGGCTGTACTATTTCCTTTAGTGAGGCTTCAATCCTTTCCTGTCCTATGGGGCGCAGTGCGTCAGTGCGCGGGGCAATAAATTGTATTCCTTTGATTGCTTTAACTATTTCTTCAGCTTCTCCCCATTCCAGTTTTTTGGGGTCCTTGTTCATGTCAAAGTGCACTTGTTTTGTTATTTCTTCTATTGCCTTGTCTCCCATGCGGTCAAAATCGTTTTTGAGAAAGGAGGAAACTTTTCTCGCATCAGTTGCTTTTGCCATTGTAAGGATTTCATCGACTGTTGCGCCTTTTGGGTGCGGCTTTACTTCAATGCTTCTTTCCGGAATCGCTTTTGATGTGCGCGAGAAAACAGTTTTTGTTCCGTCCGGCTCTGTAAACGTTATTGTCGCGTGCGGGTTTGCTATTGCTGTTCGCCGGATGTATTCAAATGCTCCCTGGTCACTTCTCTGGTATTTTACTTCCTTGAATTTTGCTTTTATTGCAGTGCCCTTGAATTCTTTTTTTATTTCTTCCATTTTGATTATTTTAGGCTCGTTCTTTTTCGGGTCAATCGTCAATTCTGCCATCAATGTTTTTTTGTTGTTGCCAGTAATCACCTGAATCTGTTTGCCTGTTGTCATGAGCGAGAGTAGAGTGACTCCACTAGCGCCAATTCCCTGCTGGCCCCTGCTCTGCATGAGCCTGTGGAATTTTGTTCCTGCAAGCAGTTGCGCGAGCGCTTTTCCTATTGTTTGTTCCGTAAGTCCCGGGCCATTGTCCTTAACCATTACTTCATAATATTCTTCCCCTAATTCGGAGATTTTTACTTCTATTTCCGGCAAAACCTTTGCTTCCTCACAGGCATCCAAACTGTTACTCAAATATTCGTGCACTATTGTTGTTAGCGTTCTTATTTTTCCAGTGAGCCCGAGCATTTGCTTGTTTTTCTTGAAGAATTCCGCAACAGAATGTTCTTTGAATTCTTTTGCGAGCTGGTCTGCAGTAAGGCCAATTGTTCCGTTGCTGTTTCCAGTTTCCCCTGTTTTTTTTTCTTCAGCCATTGGTTTCACTTTTTTTTTCCAAACGCAATTTTTCTTTTTTTTTGGTTGTTGTTTTCGCTTTCTTAATTCTGTTTTGCGTTCATATTTCAAAATCAACAGTGCGGTTTTCGCTTTTTCTAAGGAAGCGCAATACTGTGTCATGGCTTGCGCCCTCGAGCAGCATTTTTATTGCTTTTTTTGCAACCCCTGTTTTTTCAAGCCCGCCAATTATTGAAATTGTTTTTCCGAAGACTGAAATAAAGCAGTCGGTTGTTTCCTCTATTTCTTTTCGCATTCTGCCTTTTGTCCCGATTACCCTGCCGCTGCGCTGCAAAATCCTTTTTTTGGATTTTCCAAAAAGTTCTTGCAGTTCAATTATTTCAAGGTAATAATTTTCGTCCAATAACAAAAAGGCGTGCTCGGGACTGAAGCCGCGGGCAATAGCCTTTATGATATTGAGTGCGGAATAAAAACCTAATCCTGTTTCTTCGGCGCTTTCAACATCGATTGTTTGTTCGTTGGTGTCGATTGTTATTTTTGTTTTGGTTTTTTTTTCTATTTCTTTTTTTGTTTCGCCGTTTTTGCCAATCAACACTGCAATCCTGCGTGCCGGCACTCTGACTGTTTCAAACTGTGACAATGGTTCACCCAACAACAAATATTTTTTTTTGGCAAAAAGGCACTAACCCAAAAAAACAGGTTTAACTCACCTGCAATAAATTATAATATATTATTATATATAATGGTTTTTATTCCTTCTGTGGCAAAATACTGGTCTTTAGTGCCTTTATATCGTTTTCTACGTTCTTTTCTGTCTTTTTTAGTCCTTTTTTTGAAAAATAGTTGCTTAAATTCCTTAAATCCCTTTCAAAAAACTCTTTTGCTTTTGGGTGGCTGAAAATAACTGCCTGCCCCATGTCAATAATTACTGGTTCTCCTTTTTGAATCAAAATATTGTATTCCGATAGGTCTGAATGCACTATTTTTGCCCGAAAAAGCATTTTTGCAAGGCTTTCCAAGAGTTTTTCGTATAGCTCCCTTATTTCCAGCCCTTCGATGCCCCTATCCTTCTGCTGCTGCTGTAGGCTTGGCGATGCAATGCCGTTTTCTCCAATAAACTCCATTACCAGTACATTGTTCTTGTATGCTATTGGCAATGGCACTCTTGCGCCCGCACTGTTTGCAAGAGAAAGATTCTTGAATTCTTTTTTTGTCCAGGCATAAACAATGTCGCGCTTTTTCTTTTTTACTTGCTTGAACCTCCTGTCGCCTTCCAGATACTGTTGCATATTCTTGAAATCGCTTGCCTCAACGCGGTAAATCTTCACTGCACGGTAATTGCCGGAAACGTCTGTTGCGCGGAAAACATGCGCTTCTTTTCCAGTGCTGATTACAAACTCTAACAAATTAAAATAGCCTTTTTGGGCAAGCGCGTGCACTGTTGAAATTGTTTCCGCGTCAAACACTTTTGCAAAAATCCTCCGCGACTTTTCCTCCGGCACCAACTGCTGCAAAGCGCGCGCTACCTTTATTTCATTTTCTTGCATCTTTGAAAACCCTTTCTTTTGAGATTTTATTTGTGTTTTTGTAAAGGTATTTTGCAACAATATTTGTTTAAGTCTTTTTGAGGATAACTTTTTGGCAGAATTTTGTTGTACCAAATATTAAATACTGTTCTTTGGTCTGTTTTTGGCAGAGCCCTGCCAATTTTTTTTGCTCTTTCAAAATTTAGTTTTGCCCCAGAATAATTGATAATTTCCAGCACCTCTGTTCTCAGAGGCAAGTTTCTGTCCAGTTTTCTCAGTTTTTCGACAAAGTTTTCCAGTTTTCCTTCAACATTGTTTTCATAAATTAAAGCTGGCAAATAGACATAAAAATCAGTTCCTTTTTCCAAAAACCATTTCGCTGTTTCAAATTGATTCTTATAATATCTTGGTTTTGCTCCGGTAAGCAGGGCAAAATCCTCTTTGCAGCTTCCCTTAAAACACCCTACAACACCAACATTTTTCTGGCAAAGCACTTTTTTCAGGTCACATTCTAAATTTTCTAAATATTTTTTGGTTGAAAGGTTTGAATCAATCCAAAGATACGCGTTTAGGCCGCGTTTTTTCATTTCATTATAGACGTCAACAATGATTTCTGGCACGATTGTCGGGTTTCCGCCGGTTATTCTTATGACATTCATTGGCTCTTCTGATTTTTCTTTGGCTGATAAAAAATTGTCAATTATTTCTTTTGCTGAAAAAAATTTTCCCAAGCAAGGGTTTGCAACATTTATTTTTTTTGGCACATAACAGTAATTGCAATCAAAATCACAGCCAGCAAGCTGTATTGTGAACACTTTGGTATAGTTTCTTGGGTCACCGCCCAGCTTATAAGCCGCTGAATAGGCAGGGTTTTGGAATTCAAGTTTCTTAACTTTTTCAATTGGCTTGTTCCAAAAGTTTTCAGCAAGCCCCAAAAATCGCGGAGACCAAATTTCTTCCAAGGATGCAGAAAACCAACCAGCATTTTTTTTGGGGTCCAAGTAATCTTTATATCTGAAATAAGTGTTCAGTACTTTTTTGTCTTTTTGCGCTTGCCCGCTTCCTTCTATTTTGGCAATCAAATATTTTCCGTTTTTCAGCATTCCAGCCCTGAATGTTTCAGCTCTTTTTTTGGGATTAAAAAAATCCATAATTACCATTAGGATAGTAAAAATAAAATATTTAAAAATTCAAACCAAGCCCAGAAGAAACATTCAAATCGGCAAATTTTTTAGCAGTCCTTTTCTTTTGATGTGTTCTGTTTGGGTTCCGAGAAAGCGCCAGACAATGTCTGCTTTGCTTTTTTGGAAACTCCATAGCCTTATTATCAGCAGGTCTCCCTGGCGGATCCAGACTTTTTTCCTCATTTTTCCGGGAATTCTTGCCTGGCGTTCAATGCCGTCCTCTGCAATTGTTTTTACCTGGTCAGTGCCCATTAATTGTGTTGCAACAGCAAACATTTCCAATTCTTCCCTGTGGGGATAGCGGATGCGCGAAATTATTTCCGCCTGTTTTGCCTGCTGCTCTTCTTCAGACTTGTTGCCCCAATTTTTTTCACCTAAATTTTGAATATTTGCACGTGCGGTATTTTTCCGATTTTTATTATGCTCTGTTTGTCCGCAATGCCTTTTTTCAGCGCAACCGAAACCGCTTTTTTACCCATTAAGTTTATGTTTTCGAATTCTTCCAATAATTCAGCAAGCTTTTTTTCTTCTATTGCCTCGCCCTTGTAGAATGCCTCGCTGATTTTCACTTTTATTTTTCCGTGTTTCAGCTGCTTTCCGACCAGTTCCTTGTCGCAACAGGCAAGAATAGTTGCCTCAATATTATTGTGAATTTTTGCAAAAATTTTTTCTCACCGCATTAAATTCCTTTTACTGGCTGGAGCGCGCCGCAGGCTTCGCAGTGCAGCATTTTGACTCCCTGCCTGTCAACTATTTTTGTGTCAGGCCTGTTGCATTCCTTGCACAGCACAAAATTTTTGATAAATGTTTCAATCGCCTGCTGCAACTGGTTTTGCGAAAATTTTCCGCCCAAAATCAATCGGTTTTCCTCTGTGTTTGCAGGAACAGCAATCTCTTTTGTAAGCCATTTCAAAAACTGCTTTTCGTCCCTGCGCATTGTTTTCAATATTGCGGAAAAATTTTTTATTACAGTTTTTTGGCCCTGGTTGAAAGAATCCACTATCGGCATTTCAAACCTTTCCTTGGAAAGAGCTTCCTTTGGCAAAGTCATGTACAACCTGTCAAGCATTTTTTCGTATTCCATTCTTTCACCTTTTGCCGTCAGGCAAATCCTGCCTCCAAAGGAGGCAGCATATTTGCCGGCTTTAGTAAAGCCGTTTTTTGTATTCCATTTTTTTCCTTCTAGATATTTTTCCACTATAACCCTTATTAATAAAATGGGCTTCTTTTTTAGCATGGCTTTTGATTGGCTGTTTTTTTTTCAGGATACTTTTTCCTCGTATGGCCTGGTTGGAATGTTTTTTCTTTCCATGGCAATCAATGCGACTATTTTTTTTCCGGTGCCGGTAATTTACGGTTTTGTTTTTATTTTGGCGGGAGTAATGAATTCCCTTGTCTTTGCAATGCAATTGGGGATAGTGACTGGCGTTGGCGCTGGCATCGGGGAAATGAGTGCTTATTTGCTTGGCCGGATTGGCTTGAAGGCAGTTGAAAAAACAAAAAAAGTTGATGTGGGAAAAATCTTTGACATTGAATCGCGCCTGGAACGCCACGGTGCCTGGGCTGTTTTTGTCCTTGCCATAATTCCAGTGCCGTTTGATTTTGTGGGAATGGCT
>CAYOAS010000029.1:0-12027 GCA_964402015.1 uncultured archaeon
CGTCTGCTCAATAAAACATTTACTCACACCGAATCCAAAACTTGGATAGGGGTATTACGCCGACAACAAAAGCAGAAAGGGGAACGCATGACGAGAACATTTCTCGCGAAGAAATAATTTCCCGCAATATCATTGAAGAAAAGCCCTTCAAAAAAAGTCGTTGACACAACAGGCGCTGGCGACAGTTTTGCAGCGGGCTTTATTTACGGAATAACAAAAAACAAAAGCCTGGGAGAAAGCGCATTGCTCGCAAACGCGTGCGCAGGCATCAGTGTTTCAAAAAAAGGCGCGCGCGCTTCGCCAACAGAAGAGGAATTATTAAAGGCGGCAAACACGGGATTCGGTTAAAAAACATTTCTTTGTCTTTTTTGAGCGAGAGGTTTTCGTTTGGATTGCAGGATAGAGGTTTTTTCAAGAATTACTGATGCACGCGCAAAGACAAGACTTGAAAAAATCCAAGCCATGGGATACAGGCAAATTAAAGGCGTTGAAGTGGCTGACGTTTACACTGTTTCTTCGCTGCAATTGAAGAATTCTGATTTTGAAAAATGCGGCGCAATATTATCAAACCCCGTAATGCAGGGTTTTGTCGTTGGAAAAGCTTTTGCGCCAAAACAATTCGATTTTGCAATAGAAATAGGCTTTCTGCCGGGCGTGACAGACAATGTCGGAAATACTGCTGCTGAAACAATCCACGACATTTTTGGCAAGAAAGCGAATGGCACTGTTGTTTACAATTCGCAAATAATGTTTTTGAACGGAAAAATTTTCGCAGCAGAGGCAAAAAATATTGCTGAAAAATTTGCAAACCCATTGATACAGCGCATTCACATCAAAAGCAGGGAACAATTTTTGCAGGACAATGGAATGGGTTTGGTGATTCCAAAAGTGCGCCTGAACCAGAACCCTGAAATTGACGAGGTTGATTTGAATGTCAGCGAAACAGAACTGATTGAAATAGGAAAAAACGGGATAATGGATAATGATGGAACAAGAAGGGGGCCGCTTGCGCTTGATTTGGATTCAATGAAAGCCATTCGCGATTATTTCAACGCGCTTGGGAGAAAGCCGACAGATATTGAATTGGAAAGCCTTGCGCAGACTTGGAGCGAGCACTGCAAGCACACTATTTTTGCAGCGGAATTGGATGAAATAAAAGATGGATTGTTCAAAGACAGAATCAGAAAGGCAACAGAAGAAGCGCGGAAAAAGAAAGGCGACAAAGACTTGTGCGTTTCTGTTTTTGCCGACAACTCTGGGGCAATTGTTTTTGACGAAAACTTTTTGGTTACAGACAAGGCTGAAACACACAATAGCCCCAGCGCGTTAGACCCATTCGGCGGGGCAATAACCGGTATTGTCGGAGTAAACCGCGACGCAATCGGTTTTGGAATGAGCGCAAAGCCAATAGTAAACCGCTATGGCTTTTGCTTTGCTGACCCAAAAGACACAAAATTGTTATATCGCGCAAAAGACAGGCAAAACCCAATTCTTTTGCCAGAAAGAATAATGCTTGGCGTTATTGAAGGAGTGAATGTTGGCGGAAACTGCTCTGGAATTCCAACACCACAGGGCTTCATGTACTTTGATGAAAGATATAAGGGAAAACCATTGGTCTTCGTGGGAACAATTGGGCTGATTCCAAAAAAAGTTAATGGAAAAGATTCAACTGAAAAAGCAGCGTTGCCAGGAGACTCAATAATAATGGTTGGCAACCGCGTTGGGCAGGATGGAATTCACGGGGCAACATTCTCTTCGGAAGCGCTTAGTGCGGGCAGCCCTGCAACAGCAGTGCAGATCGGCGACCCGATAACGCAAAAGAAACTGAGCGATGCAATAGTAAAAGAAGCCCGCGATATGCTATTGTTTGACAGCATTACTGACAACGGGGCAGGCGGCCTAAGCTGCAGTGTTGCGGAAATGGCAAAAGAATGCAACGGTTGCGTTGTAGAACTGGAAAAAGTACCATTAAAATATCCCGGAATGCAACCATGGAAAACATGGGTTTCCGAATCGCAGGAAAGAATGACTCTTGCAATTCCAAAAGAAAAAACTGAAAAATTTGTTTCACTGATGCAGGAGCGCGGAGTTGAAGCAACAATAATCGGCGAATTCAACGATTCTGGAAAATGCGTGGTGAAAAATAATGGCAAAACAATAATGGACATTGAATTAAAGTTTTTGCACGATGGCTTGCCAAAAAAGACACTGAAAAGTTCCTTGAACGAGAAAAAATACATTGAACCTGATTTCAAGGAAGAAAAAAATCTTTCAAAAACACTGCTTGAAATGCTCTCGCGCCCCAACATTTGCAGCAAGGAATTTGTTTCAATACAGTACGACCATGAAGTGCAGGGCAGTTCGGTATTGAAGCCATTGCAGGGAAAAGGAAAAGCGAATGCTGAAGCAACAGTGGCAAGGCCAGTGCTGGAAAGCAAAAAAGCAATTTCTGTTTCACAAGCGCTTTATCCAAAATACGGGGACATCAGCACATACCACATGGCAAGCAGTGCAATTGATTCAGCAATAAAAAACCTTGTTGCAACAGGAACAAAATTGGAAGACATTGTTTTGCTTGACAATTTCTGCTGGTGCTCATCGCTTGAAACTGAAAAATTGGGGCAATTGAAACAAGCAGTGCAAGCCTGCTTTGATTTTGCAGTCAAATACCAAACACCGTTTATTTCAGGAAAAGACAGCATGTTCAATGATTTCAAGGGATTTGACGAAAACAACAACCCGATAAAAGTTTCAGTTCCGCCAACGCTATTGATTTCCTCGCTCGGCATAATGGAAAACTGTGAGAACGCTGTTTCAATGGACACAAAAATTTCCGGAGACCTGGTTTATATCCTTGGGGAAACAAAAAACGAATTGGGTGCAAGCGAATTTTTTGCGCACAAAGGATTCATTGGAAACAATGTTCCAAAAGTTGAAGCAGAAAAAGCAATAACGCAATACAAGGCTCTTTCAAAAGCGATTGAAGCCTGCCTGGTTGCTTCCGCACAGCCAGTCGGGCTTGGAGGATTGGGGGTTGCGGTTGCAAAGGCCTGTCTCGCGGGGCAACTGGGAGCAAAAATTGAATTGAAAAATGTGCCGCGCAGCAAGGATGCCACAAGAAACGATTATTTGCTGTTCTCGGAATCACAAAGCAGAATTGTTGTTACAACCGCAAAGAAAAACAAAAAGAAATTCGAAAAAATAATGAATGGAAACGATTTTGCGCAGATTGGCGTTGTCGGGGAAAAAAAAATAATAATCAAAGGATTAAATGGAAAAACAATTGCCAACGCAACGCTTGAAGAAATAAACGAGGCTTACAGAAAAACCTTGGGGGCGTATTGAAATGAAAAAACCAAACGCTCTCGTGCTGACTGGATACGGAATAAACTGCGACGAAGAAACAGCCTTCGCATTCAATCGTGCGGGGGCAAACGCAAAGATAATCCACATTAATGACCTAATAAAAGAACCAAAACAAATCAGTAATTTTGATATTTTTGCTTTTCCAGGCGGCTTTTCTTACGGAGATGACACTGGTTCGGGAAACGCGCTCGCGAACAAAATCCGCAACAATCTCTGGCAGGAATTGCTGGAATTCATTGAAGAAAAAAAGCTGGTGATAGGGATTTGCAATGGTTTTCAGGTAATTGCAAACCTTGGCCTGTTGCCCGGCATTGGAAAAAAATACTGCGAAAGAAATGTTGCGCTCGCGCACAACGATACCGCGCGTTATGAATGCAGATGGGTTTCCCTGAAAAATGTTTCAAAAAAATGCGTTTTCACGCGCGGAATAAAAGAAATAAGAATGCCGGTAGCGCACGGAGAAGGAAAATTCACTGCAGACAAAAAAGTATTGAAGCTGCTGGATGAAAACGACCAGGTTGTTTTCAAGTACGCAAAAAACGGAAAGCCGGCTAAAGGAGAATTTCCTTTCAATCCCAACGGGGCAATGATGGATATTGCAGGAATTTGCGATGCAACAGGCAGGGTTTTTGGCTTAATGCCGCACCCTGAAAGAAACATTTTCTTTACGCAACAAGACGATTGGCCATTGAAAAAAGAATTATTGAAACGCAAAGGCAAACCCTTGCCGGAAGAAAGCGATGGAATGAAAATCTTCAGGAATGCTGTTGAATATTTAAAATAATCACTTACTTCTTCAGGGATTTGATTCAGCGAAAATCCGTCAAAGCCGCGAGACTTCAATGAAGCGGAACTTGCAAACAAAAAACACAATTTAACAATAATTAATAATACTCAAAGAGTTCCTGTTTCACAACATTGTTTTGGGGGCACAGGTTAAAAAATTGGCAATTTAATGGCGCCACAATATGTTTAAATATATATTCAGTGACTGAATTATTCAGTAGGTGAATATGTTTGAGGTTTGTTGATAGGGAAAAGGAATTAAAAGAGCTTGCGGAGATTGAGGCTCTTTCGGAGAAAAAGCTGTTTGTCGTGGCAGTATTTGGCTTAAGGAGAGTCGGCAAGACAAGGCTTTTGCTTGAATTCCTGAAAAACAAGGGGCTTTATTTTTTTGTGAACAAAAACAAGACTTCTGCAGACCTTTTGAACGAATACCAAGGCATATTGAAAAAAAACGGTGTTTTGGGAGAACTTGAATCAATTGGTTCTTGGGATGCTTTTTTTGAGGTTTTAATGAAGCGGAATGCTCCGCCAATTGTTTTTGACGAATTCCAAAACTTTGCTTTTGTTGAATCGTCTGTTTTCGGAACAATGCAAAAAAACATTGACCTGAACGAAAACAAAGCAGGATTATTCATTCTATCAGGCTCGCTGATTGGATTAATGAAAAATTTTTTCAAGAGCTCAAAAGAGCCATTATGCGGGAGAATAAAAAAAGGCTTCAAGCTCGAACCATTGCATTTGGAGTCTTGCCTGGAACTTGGCAAAGAACTGAAACTGGCCAAAGAAGAGCTGATAAAGGCTTATTGCATTTTTGGCGGTTATCCAAAGTACTTTGTGGCAATTGAAGACTTTGGATTGCAAGGAAAAAAAGCAGAAGAAATAATAGACTCTTTGCTGCTTGTAAAAGACGCTCCATTGGAAGATGAAGTCAACAGCATTCTTTCCCAAGAGTTTGGCGGAAGAAGCGGAACATATTATTCAATCTTGGAAGCAATTGCCAACGGAAACAATACTCTTTCAACAATCGCAAGCTATTTGAACACGCGCCCAACCTCAATCACCCGACAGGTTAAAGAATTGAAGGATTATTTTGAATTGATTGAATTTGAAATGCCGTTTGAAGGAAAAAGAGGAATTTACAGAATACGGCATCCCTTTATCCAGTTCTGGTTTTCGGAAATATACAAGAATTACTCTGATTACGTTGCAAGAAAGCCAGATTTCATGGAAAAAATCAAAAAAAATCTCAACACAAGTTATGGCAGGGCCTTTGAAAACATTGCAAAAGAATTTCTAACCAGCAAATTGGAATTGAAAGAAGCCAAGCGCCAATGGGGAAAAATCCAGACAGCAAAAAAGGGAGAAAACGCCTATGAAATAGACTTGATTGGAAAAAACGCAAAACAAAGCTTTGCTTTTGAATTCAAATGGAGTGAATTATCAAACAAAAAAGCTATTCAAATCCTGAAAAAACTTGAAGGCAAAACCAAGCACTTAAAAAAACAGCCCGGCAACCTAAAACTCGGCATTATTGCAAGAAAAATTGACGGAAAACAAAAAATCAAGAACAAAGGATATCTGGCGTTTGACTTGGACGACTTTTGAAAAAAAAAACGCTGATTTTTAACCAATTACCACCATACAAGCCATAAAGCGATGATGAGGTCAATACCATGAAATATTTTGAATTCGTTGATTACAGCAAGCTTGACCCAGTAAAAAAAGCAGCGATAGAAAAATTTTCCGAAACAATCGACAACCCAAAAAAGCTTGGCTTTAAAATCTTGCCAGAAACGCTTGGAGAAAGCGCGATTGCAATTGAAACCCCTGCAAAAGACTTTTTGTTGGCATTCAACGTTGAAGGATTGGGAACAAAAAACATGATTGCAGACAGCATGTCAAAAGACCCGCGGGGCAAGGGAACAAAATACTATGAAAACATTGGCGTGGACACTGTTGCAATGAGCACTAACGATTTAAGCAGCATTGGCGCTGCGCCGATTGTTTATGGCGACATAATCAGCAGCGGCAATTCAAACTGGTTTTCAGAAGAAAAAGCAAATGCCTTGCTTGAAGGCTACAGAAAGGCCGCACAGGAACTGCAAATTGCGATTCCCTGCGGGGAAACCCCAACGCTCAAAGGAATTGTCAACGAGGAAACTCTCGACCTTGCAGGAGCTTCAATCGGAATAATAAAACCCAAAAAAAATTTGACTGTCGGGCAAAAACTTGTTGTGGGCGATATTATTTTTGGTTTGGAAAGCAGCGGAGTGCACAGCAACGGCATTTCTCTGTGCAGAAAAATCGCAAGCGAATTGCCGAATGGTTATTTTACTGAATTGCCGGAAAGCAAGAAACTGTTCGGCGAAGAATTGCTGAAGCCGACAACGCTTTATTCAAACGCTGTTGCGGAAATTCTTTCAAAAACAGAAATCCATTATTTTTCGCCAATAACAGGGCACGGATGGAAAAAAATAATGCGCGCAAAAAAAACTTTTTCCTATAAAATCGATTTTGTTCCGGAGCCAAGCGAAATATTCAGTTTCCTGCAGGAAAAAGCAAAACTGCCAGACAGCGAAGCGTATTACACTTGGAACATGGGAATCGGATACATTGCAATTGCACCGAAAGAAAGCGCGGGCGCAATAGAAAAAGCCTGCAAAAAATCTGGAATAAAAATTTGGCAATTGGGAAAGCTTGCAAAAGGAGAAAAGCGCGTTAGCATAAAGCCGAAAGGAATTGTTTTTGCTGATTAGATTTTTGGTTTGTAATGCTTCATTAGCAGTGTATTGGAAACAACGCTTACTGAGCTGAATGCCATTGCTGTTCCTGCAATTACGGGATTTAATGTCCAGCCAGTGAAAGGAAAAAGAATTCCAGCAGCAACCGGAATTCCAACAATGTTATAGATGAATGCCCAGAAAAAGTTCTGTTTTATCTTGTTCATTGTATATTTGCCCAAGTCTATTGCTGTTACGGCATCGCGCAAATCACTCTTTACAAGAACGATATCACCGGTTTCAATTGCAATGTCAGTTCCAGAACCAATTGCAATTCCAACATCAGCCTGCGCAAGCGCTGGCGCGTCATTGATGCCGTCGCCGACCATTGCAACAATTTTGCCTTGTGATTGAAGCTTTTTTATTTCCAATTCTTTTTGTTCTGGCAAAACCCCGGCAAGAACAGAATCAATTCCGGCTTGTTCTGCAATCGCTTTTGCGGTATTCTTGTTATCGCCGGTAATCATTATTGTTTCC
The DNA here is from genome assembly GCA_964402015.1 of uncultured archaeon. Taxonomy (GTDB): domain Archaea; phylum Iainarchaeota; class Iainarchaeia; order Iainarchaeales; family JAGVWC01; genus CAYOAS01. The sequence goes on from CAYOAS010000029.1 coordinate 7,410, forward strand.
TTTCCAAGAGAATGCAAGGCAGCAACTGCTTCTTTGGAAAAGGGTTTTAACGTATCTGCAACAGCAATAATGCCGGCAATCTTTTTGTCAATTGCGACAATCATTGCGGTCTTGCCCGCGCTTTCAAGCGATTCCAGATTTGATTCAACTGATTCTGGCGAAATTTTTTTTTCTTTGAAAAGAGCGCGGTTGCCCAGAAGGATTTTCCTTTTCCGAAAGCTGGCTTCAACGCCTTTTCCGGCAATGGAATTGAAAGAATCCGCGTCTTTAACAATAATGCCTTTTGCCTTTGCAGCATTGACTATTGTCTCGCCAAGCGGGTGCTCGGAATGCTTTTCTGCAACAGCGGCAAATTCCAAAATTTGCTTTTCGGAAAAACTTGCCAATGCAACAATGTCTGTAAGTTCCGGTTTTCCGTTTGTGAGCGTTCCGGTTTTGTCAAAAACAATAGTCGAAAGCTCCTGAACTTTTTGTATTGCAGCGGCGTTCTTAAACAAGATGCCGTGCTCTGCACCCAAGCCAGTTCCAACCATTACTGCTGTTGGAGTTGCAAGGCCGAGAGCGCACGGGCATGCGATTACAAGAACGCTGATGAAAATTGAAAGAGAAAACAAAAAACCCTGTCCAAAAAAAAGCCAGAAAAAACCGGAAAAAATTGCAATTATAATCACAACAGGAACAAAATTTGCAGAAATCTTGTCTGCAAGCGCCTGCACTGGCGCCTTGCTGCCCTGTGCTTCCCCTACAAGCTTTACTATTTGCGCAAGAACTGTTTCGCTGCCGATTTTTTCCGCACGGAACTTGAAACTCCCGCTCTTGTTAATTGTCGCACCAATTACCCTGCTGCCAACTGTTTTCTCAACAGGAATGCTTTCGCCGCTGACCATGCTCTCGTCAGCGCTCGAATGACCAAAAACAATTGTTCCATCAACAGGCACTTTCTGTCCCGGTTTCACTATAACAATGTCGCCCACCAGCACGTCAGAAATCTGAATTTCAATCTCTTTTCCTCTCCGCTCGACAAGCGCTGTTTTTGGCTGCAGGCCAAGCAACTTTTTTATTGCCCCGCTGGTCCTGCCCTTTGCAACAGCCTCCAAATATTTGCCAAAAAGAATGAAAGTCAAAAGAAAAGCAGCTGTTTCATAGTAGAAATTCTTTGCAGAAAAAAGAGTTGAACCTAACAGAATAGCCGCGGAAACAGCAACACTATAACCATAAGCTGCAACGACACCGATTGCAACAAGAGAATCCATGTTTGGCATGCGCACAAAAAAAAGCGATTTGAAACCACTGACAAAAATCCTGTAATTTACAAGAAGAACGGGCGTTGCAAGAACAAACTGGAGCAAAAACATATTTTGCTCTATTGCTTCGGGCATCGAAAAGCCAAGCATTTCAGCCATTACAATCAACAGCAAAGGCAGGCTGAAAGCGAAAGAAAACAAAAACCTTTTTTGAAAAGAAGCAGTTTCTTTTTCACCAAATTCTTTCCCAAAATGTTCATGCCCCGCATGTCCAGGGGGCATATCTTGCGGTTTTACAATACCATAACCAAGGCTTTCAATTGGCGCAAAAAAATCGCTCTCATTCACCTTTGAAGAATCAAAATCAATTGTTGCCTTGCTTGAAACGTAATTGACTGAAACCTCATGCACGCCGTCAATTTTCTTCAGCTTGCGCTCTATGCCAAGCGCGCAATTAACGCAATCCATTCCGCTGACTTCAATCTGGATTTTTTTTGTTTGTTCCACTAAAAAACACTTCCTGCATTCGGTTTTTCAGAGTATCTTCAGGAACCGCAACCGCAAACACTCGCTGCTTTCTTTGCCCCGCAACCACAACTGCTTGCCGCGGCAGGCAAAAGACCGGAAGAAACGGGCTGGGGTTTGCCCGCTCCTTCAAGACCAATTTTCTGGGTTGCAGCAATGGATTCAGAAACTATTTTTGCAGAATAAGTCTTGAAAACATCCAGAGAAAGAATTTGCTCTTTTGAAGTTTTTGTTGCGTCAAAGGAAACATCGAAAAAATTCGGCGAAGAAAAATTTACCCTAGTAACTCCGCTTATTTTTTTCAATTCTCCAGAAATCAGCGGAGCATGCCCCGAACAAGGAATGCTTACCTGCAGCTTCAAGGTGGAGATTGTTGGAGAAATTGTGCTTGCCAGAACGTTTCCTATTGTGCTTCCTCCAACAGCAAAGTTTGCTGTCAATGGAAAAATTAGAAAGAAGAAAATCAGATTAACTCCGATTGTTGAACAATACATTGTTGCAAGATAAGCTTTTTTTCTTTTCAAGCCGTTCCACGACAAAATCCCATTGCTTTTCAAGTAAATTGCCGAAGCGATTGTTGCGAAAACAAGCGAAAGCGCAATAAGCCCCTGAAAAAACCATGGACTCAACAACAATGGCTTGAAAAGGTCTGTAGCAAAAGTCACGCCCAAAATTGATGCTGCAATGAAACCAATACAGCCAATATGGGGAACAATGCCAAAAAGAATTCCTTGTTTCAGGCCAGCCTTTTTTGGATTAATGCTGTTTCCGGCGCTTTGGCCCTTTATTGAATAGCCCGCTTCGTTTATTGTGTTCTCTATTTTTTCCAGCGAGGTTTTTTCCGAATCAAAAACAACGCTTGCCTTTTCTTCCAAAAAATCAACGCTTGCTTTTTCCACTCCGTCAACGCGGGAAAGAATATTTTCAACAGTGCGGGCACAACTGTTGCAGTGCATTCCTTTAATTTCCAAAAAAGTTTCAGCTTTCAAGCACATCACCGCAAACATTGCAGTTGAAACCATATATAGGGTTTGGTGAAACCGTCGCAAAATCGGAAAAAGAACCAAAAACGCGTTTTTTTATTCATTGCGTGCAAAATTGTTTTTATGGAAAAAAGCGGAAAGAACTGGAAACAAATAATTCTTGCTGCAATAGCAATAATTGGCTTGGCTGCAATTGTTTTCGGCCTGCCGCCATTGATTGAAACTTTTAATCCACAGGTCTGCACTATTAATGGTGTTTGCCAGCATGAGGAAAGGCTAAACCTCATTATCCAGAGCATTCCGTTTTTTGTTGGCCTTGGAATAATTGCCGGGGCTGCAATTTACTGGTTCATGTCAAAGCAATTGGTTGAAAAGCAAAAAAACCTGCACGGCACTGCTGAATTGGTGATGCAGTTTTTGGGAAAGGAAGAAAAGGCTGTTGTGAAAAAATTGGTGGAAGAGAATGGAAAATGCCTGCAGTCGGAGATATCGCGCATTGAAGGGATTGGCAAACTAAAATCGCACCGCATACTGCAGAGAATGAAGGACAAGGGCATTATTGAGATAGAAAAATTTGGAAAAACAAACGTTGTGCGGTTAAGCAAAAACATTAAAGAAGGCTTGTTGTAAAAGGCCGCGGCTTAAGCGTTTTGCTTTTTCCCGCAACAGCATATTTTGCAATACTTATTTATTCCGATTAAAGCAAAAATTGGCATCAATCAATTGGTTGAATTTTGTTAAACCAAAGGAATATTATTTTATCAAGACCCCTTTTTATAGTATATTGGGGTGGACAAGATGCCGTCTGGTACTATTGGATTGCTTTCAGGCAATAGTGGAAAAGAATTGCCATTGAAGAATATAATAATTCGGCTTTTGGCGGAGGAGTGGCCTCTTACTGCAAAGAAGCTTTTTAAAAAAGCCAAGCTTGAATTTGGCAAGATTGTAAGTTATCAAGCTGTTCACAAAACCCTGCAAGAGCTTGTTTCCCTGAAAGTGGTTGCCTGCAAATGCAAAGAGTATTCGCTTGAACCTTTTTGGCTGCAGGAGATAGAGGCCTTTGCAGGCCTTGCTTTGGAGAAGTACGCGGAAAAACAGCCTTTTAAAATTTCTAAGGCAAAAAGCCAACAGTGCAGGCTGCGCGTTTATGACAACCCGGACATGTTCTACAAGCTGATGGTTCCACTTTTAAAGAAAGAAAACAAGTTCCGCTTTTCAAGCAAGTCGCCTTCTTTGGTTATTTCAAGCGAGGAAAAGCAGACTCCGGCAAGGCAGCAATATGTTGAAGAACTGAAAAAAGCGATTGAAAAGGACGCAAAGATAAAGTACTTGATTTCATATGATGCTACAAGAGAAGCAGTAATTAAAAACAGGGACAGGGCAGCGCTTGAAAATCTTAAAACTTTTTCAAACTTGAATAACCTTAAAATTAAGTGCGCGCCAACCAAGGCAGTGATGTCTTATGCTGTCACAAAAAGGGATTTGTTCATAAACCCGACATCAATAACGCATTTTGCGCCTGTTGCTGTCCTGCATTTCAAGGGAATGGATTTCTCTGCAGTGCAAAAGGCTTTTGACATAATTTTCGCTGAAGCAGACGAAACAGGCAATTTGATTAAGGAAATTGAAACGGCGTTTTCAAGAAAGAAAAAGCGCAGGAAAAGCAATGGCTGATTTCATGAAAATCTTTCTTTGCAGGCATGGCGAGACTGTTTTTAATAAGGAAAATAGATTGCAAGGCAGCACTGTTGATTCGCCCCTGACTGAAAATGGTGTAGCTCAGGCAAGGCAGACGGCAAGTTTTTTTAGGGGCATGAAAATTGACGCAATTTTTTCTTCGCATTTGGGAAGGGCAAAGGGAAGCGC
>CAYOAS010000030.1:0-11730 GCA_964402015.1 uncultured archaeon
AAAAGAATACAGTGGAAAACTGGTTTTCAGCCAGTTATTGCCAAAAGATTTGAATTTGGAGTACGATTCAAACACCTGCACAATGATAAAAAAAATGGAAAAATGCGAGAACTGCCTGCAGGAAAAATGCAAATTTGACGGTTATGTAAAAATAGAAAATGGTGAACTAAAAAGCGGCGTAATAGATGCTGCATCATTGGGCGAAGGAAGGGGAAAACTTGTTGATGCACTAGTGCGAAATTATCCAAGCAGCATAATTGAACAATTTTACACTGGCGTGAACAATATAGTAATGGAATTAGTTACAAAAAAAGGATTCACTGTCGGCCTTGACGAATACGCAACAACCCCAAGCGTTGAAAAAACAAGGGAAAAAGCAATTGCAGAAGAACTAGAAGAAGCAAAAGAATTGCTTGACAAATTCAAAAAAGAAACTTTAGAACACATTCCGGGAAGAACTCTCAAGGAAAGCTTTGAAATTTACATTCTCATGCTCGGCACAAAAATAAAGCAAAAAGTCGAAGACCAAATAATGCACGAGAAAATAAAAAAATTGTTTTCAGAAGAAAAACCGTCATTCAACACAACAGTAATGCTGTTGAGCAAATCAAGGGGAAACCCGACAAACCTGACAAATATTTCTGGGCTCTGGGGCCAAGCTGCAGTAAGGGGCGGAAGGCCAAAACGCGGCTTCAAGAACCGCTTGATTGCATTGAACCAGAGAAACGATTTGGGAGCGCTTGCCGGCGGTTTCATACAACACAACTTTTTCGAAGGAATGGATGCAAGGGAATACTTTTATCACTCAATGGGCGGAAGACAGGGAGAAGTTGACACCGGAGTTGCAACAAAGGTTTCAGGATACTTGTACAGGCGCCTTGCAAACAGCCTGAAAGACCTTGCAGTTGGAAACGACGGAACAGTGAGAACAGCAAGCAACAATTTAATACAGTTTATTTACGGCGAAGACGGAATCTTTCCGGCAAACTCGCTGAAAGGAAAAGCCGTTGACGTCAATGCAGAGCTTGAAAAAATGAAAACAGAGGGAAAATAAATGCCAAAAAAAGAAAAAAAGCACGCGCACAAGCACAAGGAAGAAAAGCGCAAGGCAAAAGCCAAGCACGCGGAACCGGAAAAAATAGTGGAAAAAAAGCGCGAGCCAGAAACGCCAAAAAGAAAGCTTTTCCAGGGAATGGAAGCATTGCCAAAAAAAATAATCAGCGAAATTTTTTTCATTTCAGACAAGGAAGGATTAAGCGATGAAAAAATAAAAAAGCTGGTGCAGCGCGTTGTTGAAAAATTCGAATCAAGAAAAGTTGACGCGGGAGAAGCTGTCGGAATTATTGCAGCGCAATCGCTGGGAGAACCAGGAACCCAATTAACCTTGAGGACAAAACACTACGCGGGAGCAGTGGAAGTAAGCGTTGGTTCCGGAATACAAAGAGTGGAAGAAATAGTTGACGGAAGAAGCAAGGCAAAATACCCGACAATGACTATTTATCTGGACGGAGAATTGCGCGAAGAAAAAGAAAAAGCAGACAAGTTCGCAAAATCATTGATTGATGTCAGGGCAATGGATGTAATAAAGCTCGAGGAAGAGCTTGACAAGAAAAAAATACTGATAAAATTTGACGAAGAAGCAATGGAAGAGCGCGCAATCGACAAGGAAGACCTGGCAAAAAAAATAGAAAAGCAGTTAAAGGCAAAGGGAAAAATGAAAAAAGAGGGAATAGAATACAATTTCAACCGCGAGTCATTGCTGAAAATCCGCAGGGACTTTTACAAAATGCTTTCCATGCGCGTGCAGGGCGTAAGGGGAATCGACAAAACAATTCTTTCAAAAGACGGCAATGAATTCGTAATAAAAACCAGTGGCTCCAACCTGAAAAGCCTCCTGAAAATGAAGGAAATCAATGCTGAAAAAACAACAACAAACGACATAAAAGAAATAAGCAAAGTGCTTGGAATAGAAGCCGGAAGGAACGCTATTGTTAACGAATTGCACAAGGTATTGCGCGATAACAACATCAATGTTGATTTGCGGCACATAATGCTATTGGCAGACTTAATGTGCTTTGGCGGAGAAATAAAAGGAATAGTCAGGACTGGAATTACAAAGGAAAAAGCAAGCCCGTTCGCGCGCGCTGCATTCGAAGAAACAACAAAACACTTGCTGGACGCAGCATTCAAAGGCGAAAGGGAAACATTGCAGGGAGTAGTAGAAAACATTATTGTCGGACAACCAATAAAGATTGGAACAGGAACAGTGGAATTATTAATGAAAGGGGGAAAAAAATAAATATGGCAAATGACAAAAATATTTTGGCATAATTTAGCCATTTGCTATCTATCAAACGACAATATTTGTTCAAAAATTAATGCCGCTTGCAATAGTTGCTTTTTTATTCTGGTTGGTAAAAAAAAATATTTAATACTTTTTTTGCCATGAGAAACGGCCGAAAAAAACGCCAGTGGCGGAAAGCCGTGGAGAATGGAAAATTATGGTTTCAATTGAAATAAACAAGGAAATTCGGCGTGCTGTTGACACCGGAAAAGTCATTTTCGGCTGGAGAAGCACTGAAAGAAATATTTTAAAGGGCAACGGCAAATTAGTTATCTTGAGCGCCAACACGCCAAAGCCGATTACGGAAAAGGCCTGGCACTTGGCAAGGGTTTCTGAATTGCAGATTTTTGATTTCAACGGAACAGCCAACGAACTTGGTTCTGTTTGCGGAAAGCCCTTTGTTGTTTCAATAATGCTGGTCCAGGACGAGGGAAAAAGCAAAGTCCTAGAACTATTGGAACAAGACGGGAAAACGCAAAAATCTGAAAAGAGGAAGAAAAAATGATGAAACTCGGCAGGGAGGAAATCCTATTGATGAACGCGTTATCCAATGTCACAGGAGTAAATGCAAGGGATTGCATTATCGGAAACAAGATGATAAGCTTTGTGATAAAGGAAAACGAAATGGGAAGCGCAATCGGAAAGAACGGAGCAACAGTGAACAAGCTCAAAAAACTTTTGAACAAGAACATTGAATTGCTGCCATACAACAATGACCCCAAAAAATTTTTGGCGGAATCATTCAACACAATTGTTTTTTCAGAAATAGGATTGAAAGAAAACAACGGAAAAAAATTATTGTTTGCTTCAATGGACTCGGAAAACAAGAAAAAAATGATGCAAAATTTGGGAAAAATGAAAAGAGTAAAAGAAATAGCAAAAAGGAATTATGAAATTGATGATATAAGGGTAAAATAAAAGGTCAAGGATTTTTATGGCAAGCGGAGAATTTGCTGCAAGGCAACTGGAAAAAAGGCGCAAAAAATGGCGCTGGAAGAAAAAGCACTACAAAAAAAGAGCCAGCGGCATGAGGGACAAATACGATTTGCTTGAAGGGTCACCGCAGGGGCGCGGAATTGTTTTGGAAAAACGCGGAGTCGAAGCAAAACAACCAAACTCTGGCATTCGCAAGTGCGTTCGCGTGCAATTGATAAAAAACGGCAGGCAATTGACAGCACTAGCACCGTATGACGGCGCAATAAAATTCATTGACGAACACGACGAAGTGATTGTAGAAGGAATAGGCGGCGCAAAAGGCGGGCCAAAAGGAGACCTTTGGGGAGTAAAATACCGCGTAACCCACGTAAACAACCAGGCATTGGAAATGCTCAGGACCGGAAAAAAAGAAAAGGTCAAGCGCTGAATAAAAAGTGCAAAAAAAAAGTTGGTTTTTTATGGACGAAGCAAAATTTTTTGGAAAATGGGGCACAAAAGAAATAAAACTACTGGACATTACGCTAGTAAAAGAAATCAGCCTGCAACCGAGAATCATTCCGCACACCTTCGGAAGGGAAACAAGAAAGCGCTTCCAAAAAAGAGAACTGAACATTGTTGAAAGGCTCATAAACAAGGTAATGCGCTCCGGACAGGGAAAAAGAAAAATGTCTGGAAAATACATTCGTGGCAGAGGTTCTTGTGGAAAAAAATTCCAGGCAATGAGGATTATAGAGGAAGCTTTTGAAATAATTGAAGCTGAAACAAAACAAAACCCAGTCCAGGTTCTGGTAAAAGCAATTGAAAACGCTGCACCGCGCGAAGACACAACGCGCATAAAAAGAGGCGGCGTATCATACACCCAAAGCGTTGATGTTTCCCCGATGAGGCGCGTTGACGATTCCCTGAAAAACATTGCACTCGCAGCATTCGCACAGAGCTTCAACAACAGGACAAGCGCAGAAAGCGCGCTCGCAAAGGAAATAATCCTGGCTTCAAACAACGACAACGCGAGCTTTTCGATAAAAAGGAGAGACGAAGTAGAAAGAATAGCAATGTCATCAAGGTAATGAAATAATTATGAGCCATTGAAAATGGCTCGACGTATTTCGAATTGCGCCTATGAAATGGCGCAGGGACGAAGTAGAAAGAATTGCCATGTCATCAAGATAAACCGATTTTTTTATTTCTAAATTAATTTTGAAGTGGTTTTTTGGGTCGAAGAGAAGAAATGGTAAAACTTGCCGAAGAATTCATGTCAAACAGGGAAAACATCCGCAACATTGGAACAGTTGCACACATAGACCACGGAAAAACGACACTTTCAGATGCCTTGATTGCTGCCGCTGGTTTGATCAGCAAAGAAGTTGCCGGAACAGCACAGGTAATGGATTATGAGGACCAGGAGCAAGACCGCGGCATTACAATTAACGCGGCAAACATTTCGCTAGTATTTGATTTGCACGGAAAAAAAACCTTAGTAAACCTGATTGACACTCCCGGGCACGTTGACTTTACCGGTGAAGTAATAAGGGCAATGAGGGCAGTTGACGGAGTCATTTTGGTTGTTGATGCAGTCGAAGGAGTAATGCCGCAGACAGAAACAGTCATCAAACAGGCTTTGAAGGAATTCGTCAAGCCGGTTTTGTTCATCAACAAGGTTGACAGGCTGATTAATGAATTGAAGGTTACGGAACAGGAAATGCAAAACCGCTTCCTGAAAATAATAACACAGGTAAACAACCTGATTACAAAGAACGCGCCCCAACAATTCAAGGAAAAATGGCTGGTGAATCCTGCAAATGGTTCTGTTGCATTCGGCAGCGCGAAAAGAAAATGGGCAGTATCAGTTCCATACATGCAAAAAAGCAACATAAATTTCAAGAAAGTTTACGATTTCCTCAAGCAGGACAAGCAAAAGGAATTGTCTGAAATCAGCCCAGTGCACGAAGTAGTGCTGCAAATGGTAATAACACACTTGCCCAACCCGCTTGAAGCGCAAAAATACCGCACGCAAAAAATCTGGGGCGGAGACAAGGAAACTGAAATAGGAAAAAGCATGCAGAACTGCAATCCAAAAGGCGAATTTGCAATGATGGTTACTGATGTAAGCGTTGACCCGCACGCCGGCGACATTGCAACCGGCAGGATTTACTCCGGCACTCTAGTCAACGGCATGACAATAAAACTAATCGGAATGCAAAAAGAAGTGCGCGTGCAAAAAGTAGGAATTTTCATGGGACCGGAATTTATTGATGTTGAAAAAGTTGAAGCAGGAAACATTGCGGCGATTGTCGGCATAAAAGAAGTTTATGCCGGAGAAACAATCAGCACGATTGAAATGAAACCGTTCGAAAACTTTATGAGTTCTGTCGAACCAGTAATGACAGTCAGCATTGAAGCAAAGCACACAAAAGACTTGCCAAAACTAATCAATGTAATAAAGCAATTGACAAAAGAAGACCCAAACCTTCGCGCATCCATCAACCAGGATACCGGCGAGCACCTGCTTTCAGGAATGGGCGAACTGCATTTGGATGTCAACAAATACAGGATAGAGGTAACGCACGGAGTGCAGGTAACAGTAGGCAATCCGATTGTTGTTTTCAAAGAAACAATCAAAAAAAGCTCGAACATATTGGAAGGAAAAAGCCCAAACCACCACAACAAATTCAAAATAAGCGTTGAGCCAATACCGCAGGAATTGCTGTTAAAATTAGTTGAATCAAAACTTGAATGCAAAATTCGGCCAAAAGACAAGGAAATAGTGGACAAAATAATTGACATGGGATTTGAAAGAGATTTTTCAAAAAGCATCTGGGCAATACACAACAACTGCATTTTGGCAGACCTTACCCGCGGAATACAATCATTGCACGAAATAAAAGAATTAGTAATACAAGGATTCCAGGACGCAATGGATGAAGGGCCGCTGGCAAAAGAAAAATGCTCTGGAATAATAATAAAAGTGGAAGACGCAACATTGCACGAGGACAGCATTCACCGCGGCCCGGCACAGGTATTGCCGGCAATAACAAGGACAATTTTTGCCTGCATGCTTTCAGCAGACCCAATTCTATTGGAACCAAAACAAACATTATTCATTACAGTCCCGCAAGAGTACATGGGGGCAGTAAGCAGGGAACTTGGAAGCCGCAGAACACAAATCAACGACATGCGAACAGAAGGGGACGCTTCAATATTTATTGCAAAAGCGCCGGTAAGAGAATTAATTGGCTTCAGCGCTACAATGCGCGGCGCAACTTCAGGCAGAGCGGTTTGGACAGCAGAATACTCTGGCTACGAACCATTGCCACGCGAACTACAAAACAGCGTAATAACAGAAATAAGAAAACGCAAAGGAATGGACCCAGAAATAAAACCATACACGTTTTTCCTTGATTGAATCGCTTGTTTGATTATTATAATAGAATGCTTATTTCGTTTTTTGATTTTGGCACTAGTTTTATGTTTTCTCCTTTTTCAAGACAATAATATCGGGATAAGTCGCGGGGTAGCGTAATTGCCAAGCTGCCACCAGTGTAAATCACTTGCCTTGTAAAACAGAATCCTTTTTTTGCCCTTTCCAAAGTCGCATCAATCATTTTGCCTGTTGCAAATTTTTCCCTGCATTTTGTGCACTCGAAAATCGGATTGTCCGGCAAGGAGAGCGCTCCTTTAAGCAACGTCAGGCTTGCCTTTGAAAGAACAGCTTTTCCTTCACAAAAAGGGCATTTTATTTTTGTTTTGACAACCATAAATCCACCTCCTTTTTGCTTGACTCCCATAACGTAATGACAATAATTTCGTTTTTATCCTCCACTTTCTCTATTGTAAAAAACTTGTTTACCACAATCCCAATGGTTTCAAACTTGTTCTTTTTGTATTTTTCAGCAAACCCGCCATCAATCCTTACCTGCTGCTTCTTGATTATTTCCTCAAACTCTGTCCTTGAAAAACCGTAAAGCAACGCTCTTTCAGTAAACCTTTCCAACGCATGCAATGACCAAAAAACTTGCATTGCAAAACCACTATAAAAAACAAGCAAATGCCATTATTTAAGGCTTTCGATTTTATAGTGAAAAAGTAGAGCATTAACTGAATATCAAATGAATAAATCCTGTCCCAAAAGCAATGGATTTTCAAACAAGCGAGCAATAATGCTTTTAATCTTTCTGAACAATTTTTTTGCGTGCGCAGGGAAATTGATGTTTGGGTGCAACAAGCCGAAATAGACTTGGAGTCAGCGGAAAAAAATTTTAACCAGCAAACTTATTACGTTTGTGCTTTTTTGTGCCAGCAGGCAATAGAAAAAATAATGAAAGCAGTTATCATGGAAAAAACAAAAAACTCTCCGCCAAACACGCATAACCTCCGCGAAATGGGCGAACTGATTGGGCTACCTCAAAACCTGTTGACAAAAGCAAGAAAGCTGTCGCGCGACTTTGTAATAAACAGGTATCCTGACGCTGCAGGCGATGTTCCTGCAAAAATATACGACGAACAGATAACAAAAGAAATTTTGTCAGATGCCAAGGAGTTGTTTGAATGGCTGCAAAAACAATTGCCATAAACCCAAAAATTGCAATGCTTGTGCAAAAAATCAAACAACAATTTGCACCCGCTCAAGTCGTTCTTTTTGGTTCGCGTGCAAGAGGCGAAGAAATGAATTACAGCGACTGGGACTTATTGGTGATTTCGCAAAAGTTTGAAGGCGTTTCCTTCAGGGACAGAATGGACAAAATCCTTGCACTCATAGAAAAACCGATTGGGCAGGACGTTGAAGCATTCGGTTATACGCCAAAAGAAATTGAAGAACGCAAAAAAGAAATCGGAATAATAAAAACAGCGCTTGAAACTGGAATAATAATATAGGCTCTGAACTTTTTTAATAATGACAACATAATAGATGTCCATTTCGGCGGTTCAGCAAACCTTTTAGAACTTTCGGAACAGGAACAATTACAACTGAACATTGTGAGGACGGAAATAATGACAAAATCTGAAAAAGGAATCCTCCAACTCAAAATCAGCCTCGAAGGGACAAAACCGCTTGTGTGGCGGCGCATTCTAATGCAGAACAAGGCGACTTTTTTAGCCCTTCATAACGCCATCCAAAATTCATTCGGTTGGGAAGACTATCATTTGCATGAGTTCCGCATAGCGGGAGCCTGCATAGGACTTGCGCCTGACTACAAAGATGCTTTCGACTCCGAAAAGCCAGATTTTGAGTCAAAGAAAACACTCCTGTCACAATTCCTTGAAAAAGAAGGCCAAACAATACAATATGTTTATGATTTTGGCGATGACTGGATGCACACAATAAAATTGGAAAAAATATTGCCAATAGAAAAAGGGAAAAAATATCCCATGTGCATTGATGGCGCAATGAATTGCCCTCCGGAAGATTGCGGTGGAATATATGGATATGAAGATTTTAAGAAGGCGGTTTTGAACAAAAAGCACCCACGGCACAAAGAACTGATTGATTGGATTGGCGGCTATTTTGACCCGAACGAGTTCGACATAGAAGAAACAAATGTGCAATTAGGTCACAAAAGGTCGAATTCTGGACGCCCTGCTGGAAAATGGGTGTCTACTGAATGAACAAAAATAAAACCAAGAAGTTGGCTGAAAGAATGTGACATTTTATGGGTTGAGCTTTCATGGACATCACAACAATCAATGATTCAAACTGCAAGCAATTTGTCTTTGATTATGGAGAAAAGAATTACATGGCTGAATTAATTGATGCCATGAAACTTTTCCCTTATGATAATTCCGGGCTATCTGTGGAGCTAGCATTCAAGAATTCTGTTGAATGGTTCCTGTACGAGTGGGTTAACCCAAAGACAGGCAAGACTATTGTGATGGAGTTCGTGGAAAAGTTCAACGTGCAGGAACCGCTCAAAAGCAAAATGCTCCAAATGGAGAAGCCATGGCATTCAAAATTCAGGGTGCTTGAAAAAAACTTGGGCGGCATGACAGTCGAAGACACAAAAACAGGGAAAAAACACGAAATCATACTTGTCCAATTCCCAGAAAACTATCGTGTTGGCACAGAATTTGAAGGCAGGATGCACCAATGGGGGGAAGCATACAGGCTTGCAGGCATTGTGGATGTTCAGCGCTCCGAAGAAGAGATTGACACAGAGCTTTTCACAAGGTATGGGCTTGTTTCGCCAAAAATGGTAATGGAACACTTTAAGGATAGCAAAATGAAAGAAATAGAAAATATTGTTTTTGGCTCGAAAACAACTGTTTCATCCATCCTTAACAAATATCCTGCACATTGGGTTGACGGCATTTGTGACAGCCTGAAAATACAAAGGAATGGCCTGTTGAAAAGAGACAAGATAGCAAAAATACAGGCTAACTTATTGGAAAATACTGAAACGATTCTGAAAAGCCTTTCAGATGAGGAATTGAAATGCCTAAAGCTTGTTGCAGATTCAGGCGGTGTTGTAAAGTACAGAATGCTTAGTGGATTCGACGATGAAATAGATTATTGGTGGAATGAACATGACGTGAAATCAACAATTGGAAAGCTCAGGGCAAAGGGATTGTTGTATGTGGGGAAAATAATGCTCAATGGAATGCTCTTCAGGGCAGCAACTATGCCAGAGGAACTGATTCCAAAGTTACGCCCAAACACTTAATTATTTCATCAAATAAAAAACAATGACAGGATTTTTTCCTGCAACCATTACTTGGTTTTTCAGAAACCAAACCAAATTAGAAACCCCCAAAGATTTCCTTCAAGGGAAAAAACTGTTCTGATTCAAGTCACGCCAACCAGAACTGAAAAAACAATTTCAGGCAAGGAAATAAGGTTTTTCAAGGCAAGGTCTATGGATAAAAACAATCCAAAAACTGTTTTCTGGAATGGCACATTGGGCATTGCAATAATAAAAAAAGAATAATGCGATTCCAAAAAAGTTCAAAGAATTATAAAGCGTTTTGGTGCTGTTTAAACAGTTTTTTTAATTCTGCTTGGTTTTTTGGTATTTGAAAATCTGGTGGAAGAAAGCCTTTGCGCTTTGCTGCATTTAACTCAATCAGAATTGCATTGAATTTTGCCCAGTAAATAGTTGTTGCGTGAAAAAGAAGCCTGATTCCGCTTGCGATTTGTTTGTTCTCAAAAGCGCGCCAGGGCTTTTTCAAAAAATTCCGCAGACTTTTCGCTGTTGCGCATTTTCATAATCATTTTCATTTTTCTATCTTTTTTTGGCATTAGCCTGCGTGCCATGAAAAAATAAGATATACCTTATTCTTTATATTCATTTTTCTACACTAAACAAATATGAAATATTTGCTGGTTTTGTGCGATGGAATGGCTGATTTTCCATTGGAAGAACTGGGCAACAAAACTCCGTTAGAGGCAGCGTCAAAGCCAAACATGGATAAAATTGCGGCAAAGAGCAGAATGGGTTTGCTGGAAACTTTTCCTGACGACATGCCGACTGGAAGCACTATTGCAAACCTTTCTGTTCTGGGTTATGACGCTGTTGAATGCTTTGAAGGCAGGAAAACAGAGGGAAGGGGTTTTTTTGAATCAGCAAGCCTCGGATTGCAATTAAGCAAGAATGACGTTGCGTTCAGGTGCAATTTGATAAACATAAAAGACTGCAAAATAAACAGTCATTCCGCAGGCAATATTTCCAGCGAAGAGGCAAAGCAATTGATTTTGTTTTTGAATGAAAAACTTGGAAATGAAAAAGTAAAATTTTTTCCGGGATTGAATTACAGGCACGTGCTGATTGTGAAAAATGCTTCGCTTGATGTTGAGTGTGCGCAACCGCACGACCATGTGAATGAGGAATTTCAAAAGCTTTTGGCAAAGCCATTGAAAAAAGAAGCCAAACAAACAGCAGAACTATTGAACAAACTAATTTTTGATTCAATTGAATTGCTTGCAAAACACCCTGTTAATTTACAGAGGGAAAAACAGGGAAAACTGCCGGCAAACAGCATTTGGCTATGGTCTGGAAGCAAAAAACCAAAAATAATTGAATTCAGAAAAAAATTTGGCTTGTCTGGTGCAGTAATTGCTGCTGTTGACCTGATTCAGGGAATTGGAAAAACAATTGGCTTTGAAGTGATAAAGGTTGACGGAGCAACTGGATTATGGAACACAAACTATGAGGGCAAGGCAGAAGCTGTTTTGAATGCACTGCAAAACCATGATTTTGTTTTTGTGCACGTTGAAGCTGCTGACGAGGCAAGCCACGAAGGCAATCTGGAATTGAAAATCAAAGTGATTGAAGACATTGACAAAAGGCTCGTTGGCACGATTCTGAAAGGGCTTGGCAGAATAAAGGATGATGTTGCAATAGCAATATTGCCGGACCATTTTACTCCAGTAAAGCAAAGGAATCATGCAAGAGGCGCTGTTCCATTTATGATTTGCAATCCAAAGGAAAAACCTGACGGAATAAAATTTTTTGATGAAA
>CAYOAS010000031.1:0-11686 GCA_964402015.1 uncultured archaeon
GGATTGCATACAAAGTTTGGGGGTTGGTTTTTTTATTCCTTTTTTCGGTGATTGTACGGGATATAACGCGGTTTTTCAATGTTTTGCAAGAATTCTTTTATACCCAAAAATCAAGTATTTTATTGGTGCTATTGTGAAAGGCAGTTTTTTGATAAAGGCAAAAGAAGAAAACGTCATTACTGAAAAGGGTGTGCGCGCTTTTATTATGGAGCGCTTACTGAATT
Source organism: uncultured archaeon (assembly GCA_964402015.1). Lineage (GTDB taxonomy): Archaea > Iainarchaeota > Iainarchaeia > Iainarchaeales > JAGVWC01 > CAYOAS01. The sequence goes on from CAYOAS010000031.1 coordinate 225, forward strand.
ATCCTTTTTCGAGGGGTGCAGTAATTAATCTTGATGAGAAAACCGTGCAAGTCCTGATAGAAGGGGGCGAAAAGCAGATTCGCGCTTTCATTTTTGATTTGAAGAAGGCGCTTTTTTCAAAGCTCGGTAATCCGCAAATAACAATGACTGATTTTGAGGAATGTGCTTCGCTTGAAATTCCACAGCTTGTAAGGTCAAGCCAATCATTAATGGTCGGGCAATTGCAAAAAGGCATCAGTGTCCAGCTTGAAATTCTTGGAACTCTGAAAAACCTTGAAAAATCTTCCAAATGCCTTGAAAGGTCATCCAGCAATCTTGAAAATTCTTTTAAGGGGCTTGAAGGCGTTTTCAAAAGCCTTCCTTCAGAAATAGCAAAAAGTTTCAAAAGTCAGTGACTGTTTTTTTTGGCATTTCGCGCCTTAACAGTTTGCTTTAAATTCCTTGCTTTCTGATAATTTAGTATTGATTAATCATTATTAAACCAGCTTTTTTGGAAAAACCTGGGAAAAAATGGAACAAGTAAACCGATTTTTTTAATGGTTTTTTTTGAGTGATTTTTGAATGAGTTTTACTAAGCGTTTTGCTGAAACAATGCAAAAGGAATACAAGGGCGAAAAGACAAAGGAAAGCGACTTTGGCTTGCTGCAGCGCCAGCGATTGATTGATTTTCGGAAAGAAAAAGGGGCAATTGTGGTTCTTGAAAAGCCGTCCAATTTGCCGCGCGCCCATTCTTTGGGTTACAAGGCAAAAAGAGGTTTTGTTGTTGCCCGCGCACGCGTAAGAAAAGGCCATGGGACTCGTCACAGGCCAAGCAAGGGCCGCAGGCCAAAACGCATGGGCCAGAACAAGATAACGCGCAATATTTCCATAAAGTGGATTGCAGAACAGCGTGCTGCAAAAAAATTTCCCAATTGTGAAGTTCTAAATTCTTACTGGGTTGGAGAAGACGGCAAGGACAAGTATTTTGAAGTAATTTTGGTTGACACTAGTGCTCCGGAAATTATTGCCGATAATGATGTTGGCTGGATTTGCGAACCACAGCACCGCGGGCGCGCAGAAAGGGGATTAACTTCTGCGGCAAGAAAAAGCAGGGGCTTGAGGGGCAGGGGCAAGGGCTTTGAAAAAATGCGCCCAAGCCTAAGAGCGCACGACAGGACAGCAAAATAAGCCACAGCAAACACAATTGTTTTTATACTTTAATTCACACTAATTTAGTTATTATGAAATCCGTGAGAGTAAAGCAGTTCGAAAGAAGTAAAGGTCTACCTGCTATAACAACCCAAATTATTAATTTTGGAAAAATCTTGAAAACACAGCCTACTAAAAGTGAGGAGTTTTTTCATTTGGGGACAAGACTAGAGGTGGTCAATGCAAAAATCAAAAGCGCATATCCAAACTCTGTTCCAAAACAATTGCAGGTAGAGCGCGCGTCATTGCAAGCGCGCCTCAGACCAATTGAAGCAAGCATTGGCAAAAAAAGAGTTAAAGCCCTGAAAAGACGGATAACCCGCTTTGTAACAAAGTCTGGCCTTGCAAAAGCTGCGTAATTCTTATTTTTAAAAAAGTGATTTTTGTTGTTTGACCTTGTTTTTTTTTCTGATTTGAAGGCAGTTTTTGAAACAACAAAAAAACTGAAGCAAAAAGAAGTCATTATTGCAAAGCGTTTTTCCAGTGGAAAAGAATTGTTGGATTTTGTGCAGAAATCCAAAAAAGAAAAACTTGCAATAAAATTCTGTTATTTGCTTGAAAAGCCGGATGAAAAAATTGACTGTGAAATTGAATCGCTCTCGGATTTTTTTGGTTGCGTTGGCGGCACTGTTTCGGCAAACAAGAATGCGGTTGCATCGAAAAGAATTGATTTTTTGTTCCAGCCTGTCGGCACGCAGCGCTTTGAGTTTGACAGCGCGCTCGCAAATACAGCGCGCGACAGCAATGTTTCAATCGCTGTTTTGTTCAGCGATTTCTTGAATGCCTCGCAGCGCGATTTGATTTCATTGTTCCGCAATTATTTTCTGCTTTCAAAAATCTGCAAGAAAGCAGGCGTTCCGCTTGTTGTTTTCAGCGGAGCGCACAAGCCAGAAGAAATGCGTGCCCAACCAGATTTGGAAAGCTTTTTAGCGCTATTGCAGCAAAACAATTTTTCAGAAGACGATTTGAAGGAAGATGATTGAATGAAACAACAGGTAAAACTCGGCCAATTGCCAAACCTTTTTCCAATGCCGATTGTTTTGGTTAGCGCAAAGAGCGGCGAGCAGGAAAACCTTTTGACTATTGCATGGTGCGGCATTGTCTGTTCCGAGCCACCAATGGTTGCTGTTTCAATCCGGCCAAGCCGCTTTTCCAGCCAGTTGATAAAGAATTCCGGAGAATTTGTAATAAATATTCCGGGCGAAAAGCTATTGGACGAGATTGACAGGGCAGGAACTATTTCTGGCACTGAAACCGACAAGTTTGAATTATTGAAACTGCGAAAGGAAAACTCGGATGTTGTTTCCGCGCCGTCTGTTTCCGAATGCCTGATTGCATTGGAGTGCAAGGTAAAGCAAACTCTTTCTCTGGGCTCGCACGACTGCTTTATTGCGGAAATTGTTGCAGCGCGCGCGGAGAAAAGGATTATTTCAAAAGACAAAATAGACTTTTTCAAGTTAAAGCCGCTGGTTTTGTTGGGCCCGGAATATTGGGACCTTGGCGAAAAAATCGAAGAATACGGTTTCACAAAAAAGCAAAAGTGAATTTATTCCAGCAAATTCCATTCCTGTCTAAGAAGCATATACAAAATTACTGGACCAAGCAACCCACTAATGGATGTTAAGCCAACAGACAATACTGCAATATTCAAAACAAAAACTATTGCTGCCATTCCGCACAATCCAAAAAACGCCCATTTTTTCCACTTGAACAAAAACACAGTGAATGCGACGTTGGCTAATGCGCCCAAAGCATAGATATAGAATATCCAGAAAGGCACTTTGGGGTAAAGCGCTGCAAACATTGAACCAAAAACCAAGTATGAAACAGTGGTTAGAAGATTAACAACAAGCATGAAAACTAGCCAAATCGTCAATATGGTGTTGTGTTTTTTTTTGTTTCTCTCCATACCAAACCGATTGTTCATTCAACTGTTTTATAAAACTTCTGGTTTTTTTATTTTTAGGATTGAATGAGCAGCGTTTTCTTAATAACTGAAGATTTTTTTTCCGGCCTGGAAAAAGCCTTTTCGGAATTCGGTTTCAAGAAGCGCTTTTCTGGAAAGCGCGTTGCAGTAAAACTGCATTTTGGAGAGCGCGGCAATTTGAATTATATTCGCCCCGCGCTTGTTAGCAGGATAGTCGAATTGCTGAAAGCCGCGAGCGCAAAACCATTCCTTTTCGATTCAGTTACAAAATACCACGGCAAGCGGTTTGATACAAAAGACTATTTTGAAACAGCGCGCTTGAATGGTTTTTCTGAACAAACAATGGGCTGCCCAATAGTAATTGGCGACAGCGGAAAAACGATTAATGGAAAAATTGTTCCGATAGAAGTCTGCAAAGAAATTGTTGAAGCAGACGCAATGCTTGTGATTTCACACTGCAAGGGCCATGCTTTTTCCGCTCTCGGCGGTGCAATAAAAAACCTTGGAATGGGTTGTGTTTCGCGCAAAACAAAAAAAGCATTGCATGATTCCGCGCAACCTGTTGTTTTCACGGAAAACTGCATTGGCTGCAAGGCATGCGAAACCGTTTGCCCAGAAAGCGCAATTAATGTGAAAAACGGAAAAGCAAGCGTTGATTATGATTCCTGTTTAGGTTGTGATTTGTGCATTGCAGCCTGCAAGCAGTCAGCGCTGAAGCCGAAAATTGCACTTGCTGATTATTTGCTTGCCTCTTCGGCTCTTGAAATCCTGAATTGCTTCAAGAAGGAAAATTTGTTGTTTGTCAATGTGCTCTTGTCGATTTCTGCGCGTTGCGATTGCTATTCCAGAGAAGCCGGAGCAATAATGCCGGACATTGGCTTGCTTGTTTCGGACAATATTGTGGCAATTGATTCGGCAAGCATTGAATTGATTAATAAAAAATTTGGAAAGGATTTTTTTGCATCGCTCGGCTACCGCTCTCCGTTAGAGCAAATTAAATGGCTTGAGCAGAACGGTTTTGACTCAAAGGGTTTGGCTTGCGCAGTTGATAAAGCAAAAACTAAAAACATTGCTGCGCAAGCCCGCGAGCGGGTTCCCAAACCCTTTGACAGCGGTTGCATAATTGAAGAAATAAAAAACGGCAACTGATTCTTTTCCAGCAGGATTTGAAACAAAACATTATAAACAAGGTATATACCTATGTATATACTATGATAAAGCGGTTTGATGTGTTTGAAGAGGTTGTTAAAGAGGTTGCCCCCTTTGGCAATGGCAGCATTGTTTATACGCCAAAAAAATGGATTGGCCAAACAGTTAGGGTTATCCTTGAGAAAGAGCCTCTTAACATTAAAGAGAGCACGATGAAATTGCTTCAGCCTTTTTTAGAGCAGGTTAAAGGAGTTTTTTTGGCTGGCAGTTTTGCCAGAGGCGAACAAACGCCAGACTCAGATATTGATATAATAGTAATTGCTGGCAAAAAATTCAACTTGCCAAAAAGCGGCAGGTTCGATTTTACTGTGATAGAAGAAGAAACCCTGAGGAAAGAGCTGGCGGGAAAAGACCCTCTTTTCGTCTACTCTGCGTTACAGGAAGCAAAGCCTGTTCTGAATGAAGGCCTGTTAAAAGAATTGCGGGAAATAAAAATCGACAAACGCGGCTTCAAATGGATAATTGAGGAAAGCGAAAGCGCTTTGCGCGTTGTTGAAGCGTTTTTGCGCTTTGATAAATTGCAGAAAAGAACTAAGCTTGATTCTACTGCAGTAGTTTACAGCATGATTTTAAGGCTCCGGGGCATCTTTCTCATTCAATGCCTTTCAAAAAATGAAAAATATTCCAACAAAGGATTCAAGTCATTTCTGGATAAAAAAGGTTTGCCAAAAGAATTAGTTGGAGACTTTTACGAAATTTACAGAGCCGAAAGGGATGAAAGAAGAACCAAAACAACTGTTTCAATTAAAGACGCTGAGAAACTGTATCAAATCACCAAGGATGAATTAAAGAGAATGAAAGAGGCTTGGAAATGCCGTCGAAAAAGAAAATCAGGAAAGGAATAAAAACCATTGAAAAAAGAATCAAAGAGCACGAGCAAAAACTCGCAGAAGCAATATCAGAAGAAGGAAGGCATTATTTAATCCACGACATCGGCAGGCTAAAGAAACAGAAAGAGAAAAAAGAAGACCAACTATAGCAAGCGACATTAATTTTTGAACAAATATTGTCGCTTGATAGATAGCAAATGACTCCATATTGTCAAAATATTTTTGTCATTTGCTATATAATCTGAAAAAAAAGAAAAAGAAGCAAAAGATGGCTTTGAAAGGCCAGCATTTTTAGGCATATTGGGCAGGATTTTTTTTATGGCAAACCAAAAACTTTCTTTGAAGCCTTTAAAACCAACATTGCGCGGCAAAAAACGCTATGTTTTATTCAAGCTTTTTTCAGAAAAGAATTTTGACGAGCATAGCGTTGAGCGCAATATTTTTTCGATTTTTTTGGCTTTGTTTGGAAGCACTGGAGTTGCAAAACAAAACCTGCGGTTAATCAGATACAATAATGGAACAAATTTGGGCATTTTGCGCTGTTCACTGCCCTGCCTAACTGAGGTTAAATCGGGTTTGTTGTTTTTGCGCGAAATAAATGGCATTCCCGTTACGCCAAAAATTGTTTCTGTTAGCGGCTCGCTAAAAAAACTCAAAAGCAAAAGAAAATCCTGAGGCACTTTTATGCAAAAAAAAAGCAGGCACCCTGTTGCAAGAATCCGCGCAACAATGGCTGGCGCTGATTTGTTTTTTCCAAGGAAATCGGCTTGGAGAAAAAGAAGAAAAGTTAAGAAATTTCTAAAGAGAACTCTTTCTGATTTTATAACCATCGCAATGCTGCATTTTTCTGATTCTGCAGGGGCTGTTGGAGTGCGCGGAAAGCTTTTGAAGAAGAAATATTATTTAGTTAATTGGAAACTGGAGGATAAAGAAATTGTATTGCATGAGTTTGCGCATTTTTTTAATGCTGGCAAAAACCATTTGCTTACTGCAAACGCTGTAAACGGTTATTTTTTCAAAATGTCTGGTTATCCACCTATCCCACCAAAAGAATATCCTGTTGAAAAGAGAATTTCCGACATGGAGTTTTATGTAAAAGCCGGAAAGAGATATGAACAAGAAAGGTTTGAGCATGACTATGAAAGCGATTTGGGTTATCTTGGAACAGGGCTTTCTGATGTTGGAAAACACTTTGGCGCTTTTGCAGCCAGCAAGGAAATGGAGTGGAAAAAGCCTGCTTCTGGCTTGTTTTTGATTCGCGAGGTGTGCAACGGCACGCCAGTGCAGAAGGCAATGGCCGAGATTGAATCGGGAAAGTTTGATGCTGAAATAAAAGCGTTTTCAAAGCGGCATTTCAAGAATCTGATGGCAAAAAAAGCGTAACCTTATTCTATTCCAAGGCTTGTTTTGAGGGCTTCGTCGACTTTTTTCATTGTTTCTGTTTTTAGTGAACCGATTTTTTTTATTATCCTGTCATCAATTGAAATTGTCCTGATTTGATTGCATAGCAAGCTGCTTTTTTCTTTCAATCCCGATTCTGCGGGTTCAATAACGACAGTGGTGGGGTAATATTTTTTGGGAATTTTTGATGTTGTTGGCACTATTATTGTCGTCGGGCTGAACTCGTTTGCAATGTCATTTTGCACTACAATGCAAGGGCGTATTCTTCCCTGTTCGGAGCCCGTGGGCTCTCCGAGGTCTGCCAAAAAAATGTCTCCCCTCTTAATAATCATCCAAAAACCTGTCAGCTTCCTTGCTTGCGTATTTCCATTCTTCCGCGGTTTTCCTGCTTTCTTCGGCGAATTCCAGGTAATATTCTTTCATTAATTCCTCTTTTTTCTTTTTTGAAAGCGGTTTCTCTACAACAATCTTGTCGTTTTCTATTTTGACAATCACCCTGTCTTTTGCCTTGATGCCTTCTTTTTCCCGGATGCTTTTCGGTATTGTAATCTGGCCCCGCTCGCCAACAACGCTCGTGCTTTCGTACAAAAAACCACCAACCTACTTTTACATATTAATTCATACCTAATTCATATTTTAAGCTTTTGTTTTTTGTCTTTTGCCTTGCCGGTTTTTTACCTTTTTTTGGCGGCAATAACTTTGCTTTGATGGCTGTGTTGGTGGCAAGGATTGCTTTTTATTGTTTACTGTATACCCAATTATAAGCAGATTACGAAGAAATTTTTGCTGTTTTAGTGGGGTTTTTTGATGTATCCGGTTTCGCCAAAATCAGCGGCTTATGACCGCGTTTCAACAATGTTCAGCCCTGATGGAAGGCTGTACCAGGTTGAATACGCTTCAAAGATTGTCGAACAGGGCACTTTGGGTTGCGCTTTGATTTACAACAACGGCATTCTTTTTGGCGCGGATAAAAAAATTTCAAGCAGGTTAATTTTGCCTGATTCAATCGAAAAATTATTCACTATTGACGAGCATATTGCCGCTGTTTCCAGTGGTTTGGTTGGAGACGCAAGAAGGCTGATACAGTTTGCCAGGCAGGAAGCGCAGGAAAATTTGATGTATTATGACGAGCCAATCCAAGTTGAAACATTAGTAAAAAGATTAAGCGGAGTTGCACAATATTTCACCCAGTATGGCGGTGTCAGGCCGTTTGGAGTTTCTTTCATTATTGGCGGAACTGACAATACCGGTTTGCGGTTGTTTGAAACAGAACCTTCCGGTGCTCTTGCAGAATACAAAGCGATTGCAATCGGAAATGGAAAAAAACTGGCAATGGAATTGTTTGAAAAAGAGTATGCAGAAAACTTGTCTTTTGATGACGGCGTTGTATTGATGTTGAAAGCATTGAAAAGAGGTTTGACTGAAAAAGAAAGATTGGAAGCGAACAGGCTGGATTTTTCATTTATTGAAAAAGACAAGTCTTTGCGGCATATTTCGCGCGAGGAAATAAAGTCTTTTTTGGTTAAGAACAAGCTTGCATAAACTTGTTTAACGGAAGCTTGAGTCAAAATGGTCAAGGTTGAAAACGCAGTGATTGCGCGTCTTGAAAAAGACGGGCAAAAATTCGAAGTACTGGTTGACCCAGATTTGGCACTGGAGCTAAAAAAGGGCAATGCAATAAACTTCAACGACCTCCTTGCCATTGACTCTGTTTTCAAGGATGCAAACAAGGGAGAGGCGCAAAGCGATGCCTCAATCAAAAAGGCTTTTGGGACAGTGCAAGTCAATGAAGTCGCAAAAAAAATAATTCTCGACGGTTCTGTTCAACTGACAACTGACCAGAAAAGAAGAATGTTGGAACAAAGGAGGAAAGAAATAATAGCATTCATTGCCAGGAACGCAATCAATCCACAAACAAATACTCCCCACCCGCCACAAAGGATTGAGAACGCGATTGAAGAGGCAAAATGCAGCATTGAGGTTTTCAAGCCGGCAGAGGAACAAGCACAGGAAATCATTAAGGCGATTCGAAAGCTTATCCCGATTTCAATGGAAAAAATGCGCATTGCAGTTAGAATTCCCGTTGAATTTTCCGGAAAAGCCAATGTGATTTTGCGCAAGTTTGAATTAAAGCAAAGCGAATGGCAAAAAGACGGTTCCCTGGTTGCAGTAATAGAATTGCCAGCAGGATTGAAAAATGACTTGTTCAATGAACTCAACCATTTGACGCACGGCAATTTTGAAAGCAAGATTTTAGAACGGCCTTAACTGAGGTAAGGCCCGCGGTTTTATTAAAACCGTCATAAGGTATTACCTTCGCTGTTGCTCGGTAATACTTGCCTTGTGGCAATTAGTTAAAACCGTCATAATATGCAACCTCTTTCAGAGGTTGGATTTGCCCGATGGCAAAAAAACAAAAAAATATTTGGGAAATGGTGATAATTTATGGAAAAGAAAATCGGTTTTATTAAAACCGTCATAATATGCAACCTCTTTCAGAGGTTGGATTTGCCTGTTGGCAGAATTGGGAGTGTGTAAAATTTATGGAAAAGAGAATAGTGCTTCCGGGAGAGCTCATTACTGAAGAGCGCAGGAGACTTGGAGAACACGTTTACCTGAAAGACGGAAAGATTTACGGCGATATTTTGGGCATAGCGGAAACAGACGAGCAGAATGCTGCTGTTATTCCGTTAAGGGGAAAATATATGCCAAGAGCAGGAGACTTGATTGTTGGCATTATCGCTGGAGACGTGTACAGCGGTTATATTGTTGACATTAATTCTTTTTATTCCGCTTTTATTTCAAAAAAGGAATTGCGGGAAACATTGAAAGTCGGAACAGTTGTTTCGGCAAAAATAGAGGACGTAAACGAAGTGAACGACGTTGACCTGTCAAACATTCGCGTTTTTTACGGCGGAGAAATATTAAGCGTTTCGCCGGTAAAAGTGCCGCGAATGATTGGAAAAAACGGTTCAATGCTTGAAGTATTGAAAAAAGGCACTGCCTGCAATCTATTGATTGGCAGGAACGGCAGAATCTGGATCAAAGGCGGCAATTACGATTTGCTAGTGAAAGCGATTGCAAAAATTGAAGCAGAATCGCATTTGAGCAATCTCACAAACAAGGTGACTTTGTACCTTGAAGAAGAAAACAAGAAAGTGAAGGAAAAAGGTTTGAACGGGTGAAAATGATATGACAAAAAAGAAAGAAACTGAAGAGGAAATAGTTTACGTTGACAAAAAAGGAAAGCGCGCTGACGGCAGGGGCGTTGAAGAACTAAGGCCAATAAAAATTGAAGTTGGCATTCTTCCGCGCGCTGACGGTTCAGCATACCTTGAATGGGGGCAAAACAAGGTTTTGGCTGCTGTTTACGGTCCAAAAGAGGCTTTGCCAAAGCACACTGCAAACCCATACAAAGCAATTGTAAATTATTTTTACCGCATGGCGTCTTTCTCTGTTCCAGAAAGAAAAAATCCAAAGCCCGGAAGAAGGGAAATTGAAATCAGCAAGGTTTCAGGAGAAGCTCTTGCCCGCGCAATTTTTTTGGAAAAATTTCCAAACACTGCAATTTACATTCATGTGGAAATTCTTGACAGCAACGCTGGAACAAGAATTGCAGCATTGACAGCAGCAGCAGTTGCGCTTGCGGATGCGGGAATTCCAATGCGAGACATTCCATGCGGAATCACTGTCGGAAAAGCAGGAGGCCATATTCTCCTTGACCTTACAAAAAAAGAAGAGGATGCCCCGGACGCAGTCGACATTCCAATTGCAATACTGCCAAATTCCGAGGAAATTGTTTTGCTGCAAATGGACGGGCTTTTGAAAAAAGAAGAGTGGAAAAAAGCAGCAGAACTCGCTCTCAAAGGAGCAAAACAGGTTTCAGAAATCCAAAAAGCGGCTCTTAAGAAAAAATACGACGAAATGGAAAAAGAAGAAATAATACTAAAAGAAAAAACAATAGAGCCAATTGAAATGAAACAGAGCAATATTGCGGAAGAAGAGGTGATTTAATGGGAAACGTTGAAATAATTTGGGAATTAACTTCAGACAGAGTTGAAAGCTTTTTGAAAGAAGGCAAGCGCTTGGACAAAAGAGCGTTTGACGAATACAGAAAAATAGAAATAATACAGGGAATCAGCAAGAACGCTGACGGTTCCGCACGCGTGAATTTGGGCGGAACAGAAGTTGTTTGTGGAATAAAATCAGAAATCGGCACGCCATATCCCGACAGCCTTGACCAGGGTTCAATAAGCGTTGGAATGGAATTATTGCCAATAGCTTCGCCAAGCTTTGAATCCGGACCGCCAAGCAAAGACAGCATTGAAATAGCACGCGTTGTAGACAGAGGCATTCGCGAAAGCAAAGCGCTCGATTTCAAAAAATTGTGCATTAAAGAAGGGGAAAAAGTCTGGATTGTCTTCATTGACTTATACGCATTGAACGATAACGGCAACCTTTTGGACGCAAGCAGCATTGCTGCCTTGGCAGCATTGATGGATGCAAAAATTCCAAAAATAGAGGACGACAAGATTGCCAGGGGAGAATACGACGGAAAATTCAAACTGGAAAGAAAACCATTGCTTTCAACCTTTGCAAAAATAGGAAACTCTGTTGTGCTTGACCCCGCGCTTGCAGAAGAAAAAGCATTACAGGGCAGGTTCAGCGTTGCAACAACAGAAGACGATTACCTCAGCGCTTTCCAAAAAGGGCACGGCGGCGGTTTCAGCTTTGCTGAAATAGAAAATTGCATTGACGTGGCTTTAAGGAAATCCAAGGAAACCAGAAAACTATTGCCAAAAGATTAAAAAAAAAGGACGAAATCTTCCAAATAAAGGTGTTTTTGTGGGTTCGACAAAAAAAGTCAGAAGCGCAGGAAAATTCGGCGCAAAATTCGGCGTTGGAAT
>CAYOAS010000032.1:0-11622 GCA_964402015.1 uncultured archaeon
CAGGCTTTGCTGAACAATTAGGGTCGTCACAGTCAAACTTGCTGTCACAATCATTGTCAAGCAAATCATTGCAGCTTTGCTCTGTTTGCTCTGGGCATTCTTCATGCCCAGGACAACAGCTTATTCTTCCAACCCCTCTAATTTTTTCAGTGCGCTGGTAACCATCCTTGTCAGTGTAATCAATGCTAATGCCGCCATCAATCATACCGCAAACCGCATCAATCTTTTCCAGCCGTATTTGCCTGCCTGCAGCAACAACAACAGGCGGCTGCACGCCATCAACGGCAATTGCACTGCTGCCGCTTTCAAAGAATGCGCCGTTGCCATAAACGCTTGTTATAGTGATTGGCCCGCCACTCGCATTTTGAAGCAACAGTATTGCACTGTCTTTGCCTGCACAGCCTGCAATATCACTTGCTTTCACAATAATCTGCCTTCCGCCAGCGGAGAAATTCACTTTTTCCTTGCCGGGCACAGAAAAAACAAAAAAAAACAAAGAAGCAACAGTCACAACCAAAACCATTGCCCAGCCATAGGTCAGCAAATACTCCAACCCTGCCTGGGCACGCAAATGCGCAAGCATAGCCCCCTTAAAGTGCAAAGCCCGTTTAAAGTTTTCTTTTCAGGCAACAAGAAAAACAGATTGTTTTTGTGGTTGAAGTCTGCCACAGGCAGAACGCCTGTGAAAAAATTTAGCCGGCAAAAAACACAAAAAAAACACGGAAAACCGCAAGCAATAAAAACAGGAAAAAACAATAAATAGTCAATTATTGCTTTTGGTGATTGTTTTGGGAAACAATATTGGAATGCTGTTGCTTGGGGTTGCAATCGGCAGCATTATTCCTGGCTTTCCGCCGCCATTGGACATTGTTAACCAGTATGTCTGGGTAATTTTTCTGATTGTCGGGCTGATTTTGCTGATTAAAGGCGGCGACTAAACCGCGTGAGAATTAATTATTTTTCCCTTATCCAGTTCAACAATATGGCTGCACAAACGCTTTATCCTGCCTGCATCGTGTTCTATTAAAATCATTGTCTTTCCTTCACTCTGCAATTTCTTTATCACTGACTCAATCTTTTTGCTGTTCTCCGCACTCACTCCAGCAAACGGCTCGTCCAACAATACCAATTCATCATTCCTAACCATTACACGGCCAAATTCTAACAAGCGCTGTTGGCCACCGCTCAAGGTAGCTGCCTTGTGCAAAGCCTTTCCAGCCAAACCAATTTCGCGCAAAACGTTTTCCGCTTCTTCAACAGTAATTGAATCAGCTGCAACCAACAAATTTTCCAAAACAATCATATTCTTGAAAACCCCGCCTGCCTGAAAGATTCTTCCAATGCCAAGCCTTGCAATTTCAAAAGCAGGCAATTTATCAATCCGCTTGCCATTAAACCATACCTCACCCTTATTCGGAACAACCATTTTTGTAATCACATTCAGCAAAGTCGTTTTGCCGCTGCCATTGCCGCCAACCAAGCCAAGAGTCTTGCCTTTTTCCAAAGAAAAAGAAACATTGTCCAAAGCAGTTACTCCGCCAAAATGCTTTGAAACACCTTTCACTTCAAGCGCAATCATTCAATCAGCCCTCATATTTTACGAATTGACTGTTTTTTATTGTTTTCAGGAATACTGCTTTTTGCGTGTCTCCATTGGCGTCAATAGTGGTTGAGCCTGAAACTCCGGGATAGTCTTTTATTTTGTAAAGTTGGTCCACGATGCAGGCAGTGTTTTCTTCTTTGCATTTTTTCATTGCCTCTGCCAAGATTTTCATTGTATCATAAGCAGTGGCAGAATAGAACAGGCCGGCTGTTGTTCCATATTTTTTCTGCAAATATTCACTAAAAGCAACGGCTTTGGATTCATCAAAGCAATGCGTATAAATCAGTCCCTCGCTTGCTTCGCCTCCCACTTCCAACAATTTTGGGTCTTCCGAAGGATAAAAAGAAAAGAATGGCCTGCTTATTCCAAGCTCCTTAGCCTGTTTAAGTATCAATCCCAATTCGTTCGGGTAAGCAAAAAAAATTATTGCGTCCGGATTTTGCTCCTTAATCTTCGTTAATTCTGTTCTAAAATCTATTGCTCCATTCTCATAAAATTCAGAAACCAAAATTTGGCCCTTGAATTTTTGACTCAACAAGGTTTTGTATTCAACGCCCGCATCATTGTCAAACATGAGCATTGCAACTTTTCTATAACCCTTGCCATAGACAAAATCAGATAATTCCTGGATTTCCAGCAAAGGATAAAGATTGTTTCTGAATACATAGTCTCCTGCCTGAGAAATTGAGGGGGCAGCAGTGTTTAAATTGAAAAGAATGTGCTGGTTTTTTTCAGTAAGTGGCGCAAGCGCTAACGTAACACCCGAAAAAGTAGTTATGTAAATTTTGATTGATTCAACCAAAGACAATTTCTGATAAGCACTAACTGCCTGCTTATTGTCTGCCTGGCTATCTTCAAAAACAACCTCAATGTTTTTTCCTTCAATACCACCACTTTTGTTAATTTCTTCAGCAGCCAAATCCAAGCCCCGGCTATAATAATCCCCAAAATAACTCAAACTACCACTCAATGGCAGCAAGGCGCCAATTTTTATTGTTTTTTCCGCAGGCTCTTGCACGCAACCGCTGATAAAAATTGCAATAATCAAGGCTATTCCGATTGCTGTGATTTTTGTTTTCATTTTTCATGCCCCGAGAAATTCTCTTGTTTCCTGCAGGAATTCTTCCGCGAATTCCGTCGCGTTTTCCGCCTGTTCCTCGTTTGATTTGCTGTCCAAGCCGTAGCTTAGAGAGTGCCGTATTTTTCTGTAAAAATCAAGCTTGTTCAGCATTCCCCTGTTTATTTCTTTCCCGTGCTTTTCAATAAGGTATTGGATTAGCGCGAAATGGCTTCTTTCTGTTATGCCGTCAGCGAAAGCAATTGCCCTCGCTGCATGAAACATCGAATTGTAAGCGAGCGTTACTGCCGCTGCAAACAATTCCATTTCAAGGTTCTTTTTGGCAAATTCGAGGTATTCAACAGCCTTTTCGATTGATTTTGCGGCTTTTTCTTTTGAAGGAGCCTCTTTCTTCAGCAGGCCTTGTTTGAAAAGTTCTTCAATCATAAAACCGCCAGGCTTGAACCGTGCAAAAGGGTGTGGTCAGAAAGCACGCTGAAAAAGAAAGTGTCGTTCTTTTTTAATAGTTTGCCCCATTCGTCAGGGCTGAGTATTGTAAGCGACGCCTCTTTTTTGAATTTTTTTTCCAGCAATGATGCTGCCTTTGAGAATTCCTTCCCCGCACTGGAAACAATAAGAATGTCCAAGTCACTTTTTTTGTCAAAGCTTGCCTTTGCAAAAGAACCGTAAACAGCAATGGAAATTACAAAAGGGTCTTCTTCAAGGATTGCAGCAATTGCGCCGGATTCAATGATTTCTTCCGCTATTGCGGCTTTGCAAAGCTGCCTTGAAAAAGTGTTTTCCGTGTTCAGCCTATAGAACAATGCGTTGCCTGCTTTTTCATGCAGGAGAATGCGTTTTTTTGCCAGTGCCTTACAGCACAGGCTTGCGCTACTCTGGCTAATGTGCTGCATCCTTGCCAACTGATTGACGTAAAACCTTTCCGTTGGACGAAGCAGGAAAAGCCGCAGTACGAGCAGCGTGGCGCTTGATTCAAAAATGCTGTCCATAGATTAAAAAAAACCATCGTTCAAATTAAAAAACAATCGTTTTTTAAATCGAACGTAAGCCTTCGCTTATTATTCCTCCGAACCACTGTTCTCCCAAAAGGCCTTTCGGCTTTTTTATTATTAAAATAGTCAGCAAACAAGCATAAATAATGTGCCTTTCCGTTTTACCGGGCCCCATTAATAGTGCGTTTGTAACGCAAAAATTTATAAACTTTTTGCGTTATTAGTGCATACAAATGAATCCTGAAACGTTGCGCGTTGTAATAAACGAGCAGAGAGACGAAATAACGAGAAAATTCAGTGAAGAGAACATAATTGAGAGGGAGGTGCAGCGTTCAATTAATGTCAGTGAAACTAAGCAGGTTTTGGTTGTAAGTGGTGTGAGAAGGTGCGGGAAATCAATTCTCGCTCACTTGTTGCTGAAAGGGCTTAAATATGCTTACATAAACTTTGATGATGAAAGGCTCGAGGGCATAAAGACGCAAGAGCTAAACAAAATTGTTGAGGCGTTTTACCAGTTGTATGGCGACGTAAAATTCATGGTGTTTGATGAAATTCAAAACATAGCAAAATGGCAGCTTTTTATAACAAGGCTGCAGGGGAGTAAAAAGATTATAGTAACTGGCAGCAACAGCAAATTGCTTTCTGGGGAATTTGCAACAAGGCTGACTGGAAGGCACATTGATGTAACTTTGTTTCCTTTCTCTTTTCAAGAGTTTTTGACGTTCAACGGCGTGAAATATGATATTTACCTGACAAGAGACATAGCCAAAATAAAGACTTGTTTAAGGGATTACCTAATTGGAGGCGGCTTTCCTGAGGGCAAAGAAAAAGAGCACATAAGGTCAATTTATAACGATGTAATAACAAAGGACATTTTGCTCAGGTATAACATAAAATTTAGGGCGGCATTCAAGGAATTTGCAAGACTGTTAATCTCAAATTTTTCCAATGAAATAACTTATTCAAGTTTGAAAAAAGCCATTAATGTTAAGAGCGTTCACACAATAAAAAACTATCTTGATATGCTTGCGGAAACATTTCTTGTGTTTAGTTTGCCAAAATTCTCCTTCAAATTAAAGGAGCAAACAAAAGAGCCAAAGAAAGTATATGTTGTTGATAACGGCATAATTAATATTTTGGGCTTTCGGTTCAGTGAAAACAGGGGCAAGCTGTATGAAAACACTGTTTTTATGGAATTGAAGAGAATGCAGAGTTTTAATCGCAGCTTAGAATTATATTATTATAAAGATATTCAAGGACACGAAGTTGATTTTGTTGTAAAAGAAGGAACAACAATCAAGCAATTAATTCAAGTATGCTACGATATTGAGAATGAGAATACAAGAAAAAGAGAAATAAGGGCTTTATTGCACGCAAGCAAAGAACTAAAATGCAGAACCTTGCTTGTTATAACACACGATTTTGAAGCAGAGGAAGATGCAGAATGGTTTGGCGTAAAAAGAAAAATACTGTTTTTGCCCCTGTGGAAATGGCTGCTGAAAGTTTAAAGAAGTCATTCAAACCAGCAATCAACTTCTTTGAATTAGAGTATTTTCTTGAAGGAAAAGATGTGAATATACACAGCAATTCCCTTTTCAAATTAGCAAACAAACTTACAAACAGCGCATATCCAAGCCACAAAGATAAATTTGAAAAAAGATGGGAGTATTTTTATCTGCCTTCAAAAAGAAGCGGAAAGACGATTAGTATTCCCTTCGGAATCCTAAGATATGGGGGCAAATTTTACCTTTATTTTGGCAGGCTTGGACAACTATCCATTGGGATGGGAAAAGAAAGAACAGAAAACATTTATAAAAAAATTCTGAATGAAAGCATAAAATTTTCAAAAGTCATCAAAAAAACAAAAAGTAAAATAGTCGAAATAACAGTTCCGTACGATTTAAGAACTGGGAAAATTAAAGGAAAATACATAATGAAAAAGCCGCTGTTGAAGAAAGAAAAGGAACAACTGTACACTAACTACAAGAAACATTTGAAAAAAGGCTTAAAAGTTTCCACTATTTCATTACACGAATATCTGGCTATTGCAGGCGTATGCTACAGAACTGCTTTTGAAAGCAAAACCAATGGCATGTCTTGCAAAGAAATGTACAGAAAATGGGCTGACGGTAGAGATGGCGGCATGCTTTCTATTCAGAACAAAAACAGTAAAAAAGAGTTCATGGAATGGCTCAAAAGCGGAAAACACATCGGCGCCCACCCTTTTGAAATAGTTTTCAGTTGGCTTGAACACGGGATACACTTGTATCCGCCTGACAAGAACAGGCCTTATTTTTCATTAAGCGTTACAAATTATGGATACGCTTGGAGTTTTATAAAAATGGTTAATGCATTAATCAAGAAGAAAGTTCCATTCCAAGCAATTGATATTGAAAATGTTCTTGAATATTTGTCGGGGGAAACCTATTTTACTGTCAACGATTATGATAAACATTTTTTCTTTTATGCTCCGTCAAAAAAAGAGCATGATTTGTATTTTCACCATATAAATTGGGATAAACTGAAAATTGCAAGATTCAAATAAATCAACTTTCACTTATTATCCCCTGGAACCATTGTTCGCCAAACAAGCCTTTTGGCTTTTTGATTATTATTGCTAGAAGCAATACTGCGTAAATTATTTGCCTCAACTGCCCCACCATGCTGCTCGGAAAGCCAATAAAGCGCAATGGCTCTGGCAACAAAATCAAGACAATTGCACCGATAATGCTGCCTTTCAGGCTGCCCATTCCACCCAAAACAACCATCAACAAAATCAAAATTGTTTCTGCTAACGTAAAGCTGCTTGGGTCAATGAAAGAAATGTAGTGCGCGAACAGGCTGCCGGCAATGCCGGCAAAGCACGCGCCGATTGCAAACGCCTGCATTTTCAATAGCTTGACATTTTTTCCCAGGCTTTCGGAAACAGGCTCGCTTTCCCGAATTGCCTTCAATTGAATCCCAAAACTTGAATGCAACAATTTTTTCAAAACAAAATATGTTACAATCACAGCAACCAGAACCAAGGAAAAATATGCCCATAATGAATCAAAAACAATTCCAAAAAATTCTGGCTTTGGAATTCCAGGAATTCCCAACGGGCCTCTTGTCAACTCTGTCCAGTTCAGCAAAATGCTCCTGATTATTTCTCCGAATGCAAGAGTTGCAATCGCCAGAAAGTCGCCGTGCAAGCGCAAAGCAGGAATGCTCAACAGCAATCCAAACAATGCTGTAATGCCAGCTGCCGCAAGAATGCCAAACCAAAAAGGAAAGCCAGCCATCACCAACAGCGTTGAAGCATATGCTCCAATCGCAAAGAACGCAGCATGCCCCAAATTCAGCATTCCAGCAAAACCAGTAATCAAATTCAAGCTCATCGAAAGAACAGCATAAATCCCAATCAGAATTAACAAGTGCAAAAAATATGCTTCAATCATTCCAACATTTCCCCCTAATTATTACAGTATTAGTTCTTTACAGGAACCAACGTTTGAATTTTTAGTTCTTTTTCAGAACTAATGTTTCATTTTTTCATGTTTGCATTCCTTCTTTTTTCTTTCCGATTATTCCGGTCGGCTTGAATAATAAAAACACAACCAAAATAAAGAATGCTATTGCATCTTTGTATCCGCTTGGGAGAAACCAGATGCCAATGTTTTCTGCCAGACCGATGAAATAGCTGCCGAGGATTGCGCCGGGAATGCTTCCAACGCCGCCAACTATTACCGCTGCAAACGCCTTGATGTTCGGCATTAATCCCATCATTGGTTCCAAATTTGTTTCCATTGCAATCAGCACTCCGCCAGCTGCTGCAAGCGCTGAGCCAAACGCAAAAGCAGTATTAATCACTTTTTCCGAGTCAATTCCAATGCTTTCTGCCAGGTGCATGTTGTCAGCAACTGCAACAACCTGTTGCCCGATTTTTGTTTTCTTTAATAGCAGCCAGGTCAACAGCATTAAGGCAATTGCAACAAAAATAATCAGGATTTGTGTTTTTGTTATAATGAAGCCTGAAATTTCAATTCCTTTTTCAACTGGCCCAAGATTGTATGTTTTGATTTCGTTTCCAAAAAACAATGCAATAATATTCTGCAAGAGGATTGAAACTGCAATCGCGGCAATCAATGGCATTAGCGGGTGCTGTTTTCTCAAGGGCTTGAAAGCAATCTTGTTGATTGCCAAGCCCAACAGTGTTCCGATTATGATTGCTGCAACAAAGCCAGCAATCAACGGCAAGCCAAGAATTGAACTGAAAACAAAAGCAGTGTAAGCGCCAACCATTGCGACTTCGCCATGCGCAAAATGAATCAAGCGCAAAATCCCAAAAATGAGCGTCAGGCCGATTGCAAGCAAGGCATACTCGCTGCCAGCAATAATTCCGTTCACAACCAATTGCTCAAAAACCATTTTTTATTCCGCCATTTTTTTGATTGTTTTTTTTATTTCTTTTTTGATTTGCTCAAATTCTGGGAGCCTTACAGCTATAATGTTTTTTATGTCTTGGTTGAATTCTTTTTCCGTGCAGAAGTGCAGTTTTGCTTTTTTGAAACTCTTTCCTGCTTCTTCAAATTTTTTTTCAACAAGCTCGCTGCTTGGTTTTTCTTCACTGGACAAAGCCCATACATCAAAGAAGTCTCTTGGTTTTGCCCTAAAATACATTGCCCTGATTTTTTCTGCAAAAATTTCCTTTTTTTGCATTGTTAATGCAAAATATTTTGGAATGTCAGGATACTGGTTGTTCACTTGAATCCAAACAGGCTTAAAGTGCAATGCTGTTCTTTTTCCCGCATCTATCCTGATTGAGTTTGTTGAATGCTCTTGGCCGTTGTAAAGGGGTCCTTTAAATGCAATCTTGCAACTGAATGCGTCCTTGAACAATTCTTTTTTTTTGGTTTTTGCTTCAATTCCAATAAAACTGCATTGTTTTATTGTTTCTTCAACAATTTCCATGATTTTTTTTGGCTGCAGCGCTGTGTTAAAGTCAAGGTCTTCCGAGAACCTTGCAAAATTATAAGCAAGCTTCAGGGCAGTGCCGCCCTTGAACACCATTCTGTTTGTTTTCTTGAAAAGATTAAATAGGAAAACATTTTGCAAGTAATCTTTTTCCTGATAGAATGTTTGAATATTGTTTGTTTTTGCAATTTCCCTCAATTGTTGGACAGTAATCATAAAATTTTCCTCCACTCTAGCAATTTTTTTTCATTCAACTGCAGCAACCATTTTTTTTCATACTTTCCTGCTTTTGGAAAAGCCGGATTAAGCTTTGAAAAACCTTTGCCAATGCGGTTATGCAGTTTTTGCAATAATGCTGGCTTTATTTCAAGCCGCATTAATTCAATCAAATAACCCATTCTTTTGTTCAAAGACTTGTTTCCCATCCGCAAACAGTATTCCACCAGCTTTTCCTTGTCAATTTCTTGCCACGCGTTAAAAAGCGCTTTTGCTGCCTCATCCAAGCCGCCACTATGCCTTGGCAAATACACTGAATCAACTAGTGCCTTTTCCTTTTCCGCAACAACCGCCTGCTGATTGCCAACCATCACCTTTGCGTAGCCAAACAGCTTTTTTGAGCCAAGAGGGACAAATTCAACAGAAAATTTTTTTGTTTGAATGCTTTTTTTTCTTTTGCTGGTTGCAACAAAAATAGTATTTGGCAACTGTTCAGTGAACCCATAAAAAGCAAGCGCGGACCAAAAACTGACATAGCCTGGCCAAACAAGGCTTGCGGCAAAAGCCATTGGCTCTGCAAAAAAATGAAAAAATGCAAGCGCATACTTGTTTTTTTCAAGCCTTTCAATCAAGCCTTTCCTGTGAAGGCTGTGAATCAATTGAAACGCCTTGCTCTTGCTGAAGCCGGCTGAAAGCGCTGCTGAAGCCGCGCTAAAAACAGTTGCCTCACTCTTCAAAACAGCCTGCAACAACCTGAACTCAGAAGAGGAAATAGAACTTTTTACTCCATCTTTGCTTTTTTCCATAAAATAATTACAAAAGTTATAAATAAAAAGCTATGCATTTTCAAGCCAAAAACAATGCAATCCGGCTGCAAAAAAAGCATGATAGAAAACAGCAATGCCGTTCACAACCAGTTGCTCAAAAACCATAGCATCAAAAAAAAAGAAAAAAGGGGTTAATAAATTAATCCTGTTTCCTCATTCTTCGAACGGAACAAACTTGCGGTTTCTGACTGTCATTACTCCGTATGGCTTGTCAACTTCCCCAAAGGAATCAAATTTTGTTTCTCCGGTAATGCCGTTGTAATCAAGGGCGTAGAGCGTTTGCTTCAATACTTCGGGGTCAAAGCTTTTTGCCTGCTCGATTCCAGCTTTCAAAACATACAACGAATCATAACTATAATCTCCGTACGGCCCGAATTCTTTCCCGAATCTTTTCCTGTAGTTTTCCTTGAATTGTGTGAAAGCAGTTGAATCGCTTTCTGCCAGAACAGCGAAAATTATTCCTTCTGCCTTGTCTCCAAGCGCTCTGAGAGTTCCCTCATTCTTGAAGGTCTCAGTGGCAAAAATCTGCATGTTCAAGCCAAGTTCAAAAAATTGCTTTATTGCAACCTGGTACATTTGAGGATAACCAACAATAAGCAAAGCATCAGGGCTTGCTTCTTTTATTTTCAATAGCGGAGTGCGAAAATCAGAATCCGCCTAGTTAACCATTTGCTTTACAGCAATATTGCCGCCAAGCTTTGCAAATTCTTCTTCAAAAACCTTTTCAATTCCCCCACCATAAGTGTTGTCCATGAACAAAACCGCGGGGCGCTTATAGCCTCTGCTTGATAGCAATTGCGCAAGGTCTTTTCCCTGCTGCTCATCGCTTGGCATAATCCTAAAAACATAGTCGCCGGCATATTTTATGTCTGGGTTTGTTGCAACAGCAACCAAAAAAAGCGACTTTGCATTTTCCGCAACAGGCGCCGCAGCAAGCGTTGGGCCGCTGCATTCGGCAGCAATAACAAGTTTTAAGCCCTTCAAATTAACAAGGCTGTTAATTGCCTGTGCGCCAGCCTTTGCATCACACTTGGAATCTTCAACAACAAACTCGACCTTTTTGCCTAAAATACCGCTCTGCGCATTTATCTCTTCCCTTGCAAGTTCAAGGGCAGTGCCAGTGCTCTCGCCATACAAGGCAGCATCGCCGGTCAAAGGCAGCATTAAACCGATTTTGACTGTTTCATCCGCTGTCTGCGTCTGCGCTTGCTTCAAGCCAAAAAAACCAGTAACATTCAATCCAACAAAAGCTATCAGGAAAGCTGCAAGCAATGCAACAGCCAAGAAAAGCAAAAACTTATTCATTATTTCACCCACTACAGTTAATCAATAAACAATTTTCAGCCATTCTTGTTTATAAGGTCTTTTTGTTTTTTTTTCTATAAAAAATAGGTTTTTAATGATTTTGCTCGTTTTTATGTCTATGGATAAGGGAATTTTTCATCTTGATAAGGCGGACAAAAAAATTCTTGCTGCCCTGGAGCAGGACAGCAGAATGCCAAACAAGGCTATTGCAAAAAGGAGCGGAGTGAACGAGCACGTTGTTGCTTACAGGATTCAACGGCTGATTCAACAGCGGATAATCAGGAAAATTTATTGCATAATCAACAGGGGTGCGCTTTTTCCAGTGGGATACCGGGTTTTTTTGCGCTTCCAGAATATTTCTGCAGAAAAAGAAAACACGCTCATCAAAAGAGCTGTTGAATGCAAATTCACTAACTGGGTTGTGCTCTGCAGGGGGCATTGGGACATGATTATTTCAATGTTTGTCAATGACCCGAGCCATTTCGTTGCGATTTTTAACGAAATAATCGCAGGCCTCGAAGACTTTGTCCAGGAAAGGGAAGTCGTAAACTATTTTGAACTAATAGACTTTAACAGGGCACACTTGTACGGCAGCCAGCCGATTGAAATGCTGGAATATGATGGCAAATTCAGAAAAACAGAAATAGA
>CAYOAS010000033.1:0-11172 GCA_964402015.1 uncultured archaeon
ATGCCAAAAAAATCACGAGCAATACAATCGCAAGAGCAAAAACAAAAAGAACTGCTTGGCGAAATAGTCAAGCTAAAGCGCCAGGCAAAGGTGCGCAATGAATTAAAATCGCTTGCAATATTTTCAGGATTGCTCGCAACAGCAGTTGCCGGGCGCGTGGCAATGCAGTGGATTCCGAGCGTTGAACCAATAATACCATTTGCAGTGCTTGCTGGCTTGCTCTTCGGCGCAAAAGAAGGCTTTACCTTAGGCGGCACAGCATATATTATCAGCAATTTTTTTGTCTGGGGAATTCAAGGGCCATGGACAATATTCCAGGCGCTCGGCGCTGCTTTAGCGGGTGGTTTTGCCGGCGTTTGGGGAAAAATGCGCTCGCCAAACTGGAAAGACATTGTATTGCTGTCAGTTGCAGGAACAATATTGTTTGAAACAATAATGAATATTTCCGGTTCGCTTATGGGCATTGGATTGTTCGGCGCATTCGGATTGTTCACAATACCAATGTACTTCATAACATCATTGCCGTTTTCGCTTGTTCACATTGGTTCAAACATTGTTTTTGCGCGCTCTCTAACGCCATTGCTAAAACTAAGGAGGACAGAAAATGAACTCAAAATTGTCAGTGTTAATAAGCTTGTTAATGGCAAGCCTGTTAATATCAGGTTGTATAAGTCAAACGAATAACCAAAACAACAATAATGATTCTCCAGCAGCAATAACTGCGCCAGTGGAAACAGTAAGCGTGCAATTCAGCATCAAGGGCACGCAGAACATGCTTGGAAAAACAATTGATGCAGTAAAGGGCGCAAACGCTTTTGAAGAAATGAAAAAACATTTTGTTGTAAATTACAAAGAAACAGTTTATGGCCCAATGGTAATGGGAATAAACGGCGAAAATGCACTGGAAAACAATTATTGGGCATTGTATGTTGACGGCAATTACAGCCAGGTTGGTATTAATTCAATTACGCTTGACAAAAACATGCAAATCAGCTGGCTCTTGGAACAAATAACAATGCCATAAAAAAAGAAAAGGCTGAGAAAATTTTTTCAGTGCTCATAATCTTAATCATCTGCCGGAATCGCTTCCAGTATCATACTCAGCCTGGTTCATCACTATGTTAATTAATTATTCTAAACAAATGGTTTATAACTGATTTTGTAGTTTTTTAATTTTATGCCCCTGTAGTGTAGACCGGTCAAGCACACGACCCTCTCACGGTCGTGACACGGGTTCAAATCCCGTCGGGGGCAATTATGCTTTTATAATGGAGCGGACATTAGTTGATTTAGTGATCTTATGCAGGAAACTGTCACTGTTTTGAAAGAAGAGTACTTGCGCTTGAAACAACAAGCTGAAATAGACACAGAGTTCTTGAAGGAACTTGTTTCCAGCTTGTTGGACATCAGAACAGGCAAGGTAAAACAGGTTAGATAACTATTTGTTCAACAAATCTTCCAACTCAGCAGTATAGGAATCCAACAACAACCAGATGGAGTTGATTATTTTCTGCTGGTCTTTTTTTGTGCTCAGATTAACAATGTAAACGCATTTCTTGTCTTCAAAAACCAGAAAGTAAACCCTGAAATTCTCAAATTTCTTTTCCCTAAACCATTTGGCGCCCAAGGGCTTTCCAGCAAAAGGATTAACAGCAAGCTGGTCAAAAACCTTTTCAACCCAAACTTTAAAATTTTTGTCCTGCTTCAAAAGCTTTGACTGAAAAGTCTGCGTAACAAAAACCTTAAATGCCCCCATGCCAATAAAAAAAACAATGAAAGCCGTAAAAACAAAGCGGAAATACTTTTCAAATCCCGTCGGGGGCAATTATGTTTTTATAATGGAGCGGACACTAATTGATTTAGTGATTTTATGCAGGAAACAGTCACAATACCAAAAGAAGAATACATTTTCTTAAAGAAGAAAGCTTGCTTTGCTGACGATGTTTTGCTTCAGCTGGAATCCAGCTTGAAAGATATGGAATCTGGCAGGATAAAACCTGCTGCACATTAACTCTCTTCAACTATTTTTTTGTACCTTTCTTTGTTCTGTAGAACGTGGGCGATTATTTTCTGCTGGTCTTTTTTCCGCCAAAAGCCACCAATAGCACGGTGCTTGACTTTTCATAAACAAGGTAATATAATCGCTTGCCGCCAAGTTTCTTTTCCCGAAACCACTTGAAGCCCAACGGCTTTCCAACCAAAGAATCCCGCTTTAGTTGCCGGATCACTTTTTTAATCCACTCTTTCTCATTATTTTCAAGAGTCTCAAACAAGCAGGAAAAAATTTCTGTCTCCAAAACCCTGTTCGGCATAACCACATTATAATCAAAGATTATTTAAGCTGAAATGAAAAGGCAAAAAAAACTAAAGAAAAAGCAAGAGAACAGCAAAAACACGGGTTCAAATACCATTCGGGGCAATTTCTTTTTTTCGGATTGTTCAGATTAAAAATGCTTTTGTTCACTAAATAGGCATGAAACTGGATTTGTCCGACAAGAAATTAATAATTTTCTTTGGGATAGTAATTGTTTTGCTCGCGGCAAATCTCTATTTGATGATGCAGCCAAAAAAAAGTGACACTGCTTCTTTATACAAGGAGTTTGCAGTGCAAACGCATTCTTTCATTCAACAAGTAAAAAGCGATTCAGCAAAGCTTTCAGGAAACCTTGTGGAAACACAGGATATGAATGCAGAGCAGCGCGCACAAATGGTTTTGTTGCGCGAATTCTACAATTCAATGAATGCCGATATTGTCTGGATTTCTGAAAAAGAAAACACTGTTTACTGGCAATTGATGGCTACACAGAATCCAGTTACAGCAAACGAATTGATGAGAAAAGAAATGGCATTGCTTGTTGTGGGCAATTATATTTTTGCATTGAACAATGATGCAATTACTGACGGTATGTCTGGATTGCTTGACAAGAACGAGGCGGCAGAAGAAGCGCAAGCATCGCTTTCCTGGATAACTGTTGGCGACTTGCTGAATGATGAAATAGCACAGCAAATGATTGCGGAAACACTCATTCAAAAAAACGACATAATAAACGAAACAAAACAATTGATGGGCGAGTACCTTGAATTGAGAAAAAAGGCTTTCAACGAAGCAAAAAAAGGCACTGATGCAGAATATGTTGCGGCAATTAATCTTTTGGAGCTTGGATATCTGCTGGAAGTAAATGCGAACAATGCGGATGTTTCTAACTGAACCGTTTGATTGCCTTAAAAAAACCCTTTTCACCAATCGAACAAATTTTTTGTGTTTTCAGCAATACAACGCCTTTTTTTGGCCAGAATTCCCAAATGCGCTTGAAACCCTTTTCATTTATTTCCTTAAAATGGTCTGAAAAATCTTTTTGGTGTTTTAAAACCTTTTCTTTCCAGTCGCTTTGTGCTGTGCCTTTTTCTTTCAAGCCATTGCAAAATCCGTAAAGCCCAAGAAAATCAGGATTTTCAGCCATTGAAATGAATGGAAAAAGCGAGCATTGCCCTGGCTTTGAATCATGCACCACGCAATTGTTTTCTTTTCCAAGCAGAATACAGACTCCGTTCCTGCGCTTTAGCGCAATCGAAGGCAAAACAATGAAAGAACTTCTTGGCGTGCCAAACTTTTTTTCCAGTTTTTTCAAAACTTTTTTTGGCAGTTCTTCTGCAGAAACAACAAGGCCTTTTTTCAAGTCTGCCGGCGCCGGAAACAACTGCAAAAGCAATTGCCCATATTTTTGAGTAAATTCTTTTTCTCCAATGCCAAGCTCTTTTGCCATTGCCGCACGCTCGCGCGGAAGAATTGTTATCCAATAAGTTCGGCAGCATGCGCCGCAGCGCTTGCAGGAAAAAACCATACTAAAAAAGAGCCTGAAAATGGTTTTTAAACTCTTCCAACGCAGAAAATATTAATAGTTTTTATCGCCCTCATAGCTTAGTGGTTTGAGCCATGGTTTTGTAAACCATAGGTCGTGGGTTCGACTCCCACTGAGGGCTATTTTTCCGGCCATTGGCTGAATTCAGTGCTTTTGCAGTTTGCTTTTCAAACACAGCAATATTAAAAAAATTAGCGTAAGAGTTATATATAATAAAAAGTTGGCTATTTTTTGGAGAAAGGTAAAAATGCAGCTAGTAGAGCACACCGTGAGCATTTGCCCTGAGTGCAGGGAAAAGATTCCAGCGGAAATCTTTGAAAAGGATAAAAAGATTTGGATTTCCAAGGAATGCAGAAAGCATGGCAAGATTGTTGATGCTTATTGGGAAGACGCTGAAATGTATTACAAGGCAAAAAGCTTTGCTGTTGACGGCAAAGGAACAGAAAACCCGATTGTTGAAAAACCAAATCCAGAGTGCCCTTTTGATTGTGGATTGTGCAATATTCATTTGTCGCATACTGCGCTTGCAAATATTGTTGTTACAAACAGGTGCGATTTGGCTTGCTGGTACTGTTTCTTTTATGCAAAAGAGGGCGACAAAATTTACGAGCCATCTTTAGAACACATTCAAAAAATGTTTGATGTTTTGCGGAACGAAAAGCCGATTGCAGCAAATGCAATACAATTAACTGGCGGCGAACCATCATTGCGCACGGATATTTTGGAAATAGTGAAGATGGCAAAGCAATCGGGATTCGAGCACTTGCAATTCAATACCAATGGAATAAGAATTTCTCGCGAACCGGAATTTGCAAAAAATCTTGTTGGTGCTGGAGTAAGCACTCTTTATTTGAGCTTTGATGGAATATCGCCAAGCACTAACCCAAAGAATTATTGGGAAATGCCAAAAATAATAGAAAACTGTCGGAATGCAAGATTGGGAATTGTTTTGGTGCCGACTATTGTGAAGGGAATAAACGACCATGAAATTGGAAAAATAGTGCAGTTTGCTGTTGACAACATTGACATAGTGCGCGGCGTAAACTTCCAGCCTGTTTCTTTTGTCGGAAGAACTCCGAGAAAACTGCGCGAAAGGCAGCGCATTACAATTCCATTGGCAATAAAAAAACTGGAAGAGCAATCGCACGGGCAAATAGAAAAAAGCGATTTTTATTCGATTCCAAGCGTTACGAGCATTTCACACTTTATTGAAGCGCTGACTGACAAGAGGCAATACGAATTAAACAACCACTTTGCCTGCGGCATGGCAACCTATGCTTTTGTTGAAGACGAAAAAATCATTCCGATAACGCGTTTTGTTGACGTGGAAGGATTGTTTCGTTTTTTGGAAAAAATTGCGAAGGATATAGAAAACGGAAAGCACAAGTTGTTGGCAAAAGGCGAATTATTGCTGAACATTTCAAAATTCATTGACAAAAAGAAACAACCAAAAAGCCTTAATCTGGCAGCATTGCTTGCAAGCGTTTTGTTGAGAAAAAACTATAAGGCGCTAGGCGAAATGCACAGCAAAACATTATTGATTGGAATGATGCATTTTCAGGACTTGTACAATTATGACGTGAAGCGCGTCCAGCGCTGTGACATACATTATGTTACCCCAGACTTGAAGATTGTTCCGTTCTGTGCATTCAATGTTTTGCCAGAACTTTACAGGGATAAAATGCAGGAAAAATTCAGTGTTCCGGCATCGCAGTGGGAGCGCGAGCATGGGAAAAAGATTTCTGATGATTTTTACAGGCGCAAGATTCCCACAATAGGCAAAGAAGAAAAGAGTGAACTGCCCCCGCCTAAATGTTTTTGAGGTTGGGGCTTCCTGTTTCATTGATAATGCTTGCATTTCCGCTTTCGCAGAGTGTAGCGGCATTATCTTTTTCAGGCGTGAATTCGGACAGTTCCTGCCCTATCTTACCTATTGTAAGTATGTTTCGTGCAGCGTTTGTATCCCTGTCTATTTCTAGCCCGCAAGGGCATTTGTGGATTCTTGTTGCCAATGTTTTTTCGATTATTGTTCCGCAAGCGCTGCATTTTTGGCTCGTGTTTTTTGGATTGACTTTTATTAGTTTTCCACCAGCACTTTCAGCCTTGAAGGAAAGCTTTTGCAAAAAGTCAAACCAAGAAACATCAGTTATTGCTTTAGCCAAATGACGATTTTGAACCATGCCATTTATGTTCAAATCTTCAGCATAAATTGTCCCATACTTTTTTATTAAGGCGCGGCATAGTTTCCAGCCAAAATCGTTTCTTACATTAGCAATTTTTTCGTCAAGCCGGGCCAACTTGATTCTTGCCTTGTTTCTATTGCAGCTTGATTTTTTTGTTTTGCTGAATTGCCTTGCAAGCAGTTTCCTTTTTTCAGCCAATGCTTTCAGTGGTTTTGGATGGTCAAAAAACTCTCCCTCACTTGTTGCAGCAAAATGATTCAAACCCAAGTCAATGCCAACTTCTTTGTTGGTTGTTTTGATTGGCTCGCTTGTTGCGTTTTCGCAACAAACCGTGATGAAGTATTTTCCGCTTGGGGCTTTCTTTATTGTCAGAGTTTTTGGAACCCCAGTTATTGGCCTATGATATTTTGTGTTTAACCAACCGATTTTTGGAAAGAATGTTTTTTTGCCAATCTTTTTTTTGTTAACTATTTGTGGTAAAGTAATGCTGTTGTATTTGCCATATTTTTTGAATCTTGGAAAACCTTTTTTTTGTTCTCCTCGTTTGATTCTTGCAAAAAAGTTTTTGAATGACTTGTCTATTCTGTCGGCAACGTTTTGGCTGACTTGCGAATGCAGAATCTTATTGCCTTTAACTTTTTTGTAAAGCTCTTTTCTCTGCAAGCGCTTCTTATCTTTTTCATAAGCAGTTATTTTCAACTCAAGCAACTTATTGTACAACTGCCTGCAACGCTCAATATTTCCATCAATAGCTACCGCCTGTACTTTCGTCGGATAAATCCTGTATCTGTAAGCTTTCACTTGTTCTCAACCCGTTCAAAATTCTGTCATAAAACAAACGGAGTCAGTTACACCAAACCCGAAAAACAACTAAAAAGAACTTGGCTTTGCAGGCTTATAAAGGCAAGGAAGCACGTCATTTCCCCTAAAAAAATACCTTATAAAACTTTTGTTCACTAATCCATCCATAACACAACAAAGTTCATGCCATAGACTTCTTGGCAAAGGGGTTAAAATAAACGAACTGGCCAAATAATAAAGGAATTTTTCCTGAAAAAAGGGGGTTGTTTTTGTTGCCAGACAGCGAAAAATACATCCAGTTTGTCGCAAACTATGACGATTGGGTTTCAATAAAAAAAATAAAAATCGAGCCAACAACTAACCCCAAAACAATAATGGAATTCCTAGCGTCGCTCATTACAAGCGTTGACAAGAAGATTGAAGACAACCTCAAAAAAATAATTGATTTGAAAAAAGTCGAGGATGCAATAAACGAGGTTTTTGCCGGGGGAAAGGGAGCAAGCGCAATAAACGAGGCGCTTGCAGCAGTCAACAGTTCCAAAGTCAATTCAGTGATAAACCAGCTGACGGAAAAACCAGAATGGCAAAAAAACGAGCAAAAGGAAATACAGGGTTTTTGCAAGGCATTTGCAATGCGCTTTGCGCTAAAAAAATGCGGTTTGATTATTGATTATTCGCAGGTTGAAGTTCCGGGAATGAAAAGGCTAACGAAAAAAAAGGAATAAAATGAATTCTCTCTTGCCAATTTTTCCGGTTGAAGACCAGCTAATTTCTGCAATACGGGCAAATTCAAACATTTTTTTCGATTTTTTCTTCAAGGCAATAACCCTGCTTGGCAACCCGGCATTCTGGCTATTCATCGCAGCGCTATTGTACTGGAACAACCGCGAAAGGCAATCGTTCTTTTTAGTAAACACAATTGTTTTCGCAGCAGCAACAACCGCAGCACTAAAAATATTTTTTGCAAGGCCAAGACCAAGCGAAACCCTGCACAGAGTATTACCGCTTGACAAAATAAGCGCAATGTTAGAAGAAAACACGCCGCGATTCGGCTTTCCAAGCGGCCACGCAACAACAATAACAGCAGCACTGGCATTCTTTTCAAAAAACAAAAAGAAAATTACAATAATTTTTTTTGCAATAATTGCTTTGCTGGTCGCATTCTCTCGCCTTTATGTAGGCGCACACTTTCCATTGGACGTGATTGCAGGGCTGTTGCTCGGAACAATCATTGGAATTTTTGTTTTGTGGATTGACAAAGTTTTTGAAAAACACAATTTTCACCTTTCAAAAATAGAGGACGAAATAATAGTCATAATCCTGATTGCACTCGGAATCATCGTAATAGCTTTGCTTGATGTGCCAGTGCTTGCAGCAAGCGTTTTGGGATACTATGCTGGTTTTTTCTTGTGCAAAGAAATTGGCTTTAAACAAAGCGAATTCCACGGCAAAAAAAAATTTCTGAAATTCTGCATTGGAATAATCAGCGTTGCAATAATGCTGTTGCTAACTCTCGCTTTGTATGAAATAAACAAGCCGCTTGCATTGTTCTTCTTTTTCACGAACGGTTTCTGGATAAGCTTTGGTTTTCCAGATTTTTTTGAGAAAGCCATCAAAACCGCAAGCGCGTTTCCAGCAGCAGAAAGGCTATTAAAATAAACCCAAAACAAAATACTATTGGCAGGACACAACTTTTTTGTTTTGCCCCGCCTTAGCTCAGCTAGTAGAGCGTCCGGCTGTAGAATCATTATATCAACAATTTTTTTTGTTGATTGGCAACAGCAAAACAAACATGCAACAGCACAATTGTTTTGTTGCGGTCACCGGAAGGTCCCTGGTGCAAATCCTGGAGGCGGGATTTTTATTCTTTTAAATGTTTAGGCCACTAATTTATTGATGCTTGTAAAGAGGATGGAGATGGCAACTAAAAAAGAAGTAAGAGATGCATTCGATTTCATTGTGGATGACTACGACAATTACATGGCGAAGACAAACCACTTAAACGCTCAAAAGAAAATAATAGCTCTGCTAGCGAAAGAAATTAACGGCGAGGTTTTGGATGTAGCAACTGGTACTGGCTCCATTGCACTAAGCATTGCCAAAATTTCCAATACCAAAGTAACAGGAGCAGACATTTCAGAAAAGATGATTGAAAAGGCTAAAGAAAAAGGAAAAAAGGTTAATGCATCGGTCGATTTTTTAGTTAATGATATTGAAAAGTCTACTTTTTCAGACAATAGGTTTGATACTATTGTTTGCTGCTTAGGCATATTATGGTTCACAGACAAAAAAAAAGCCTTGAAAGAAATGAAAAGAATCTGTAAAAAAGATGGAAAAATAATACTTATTGAGGAAGAAGGCCAAACAACTAGGTCAAAAAAAGATGAGCAAAAAAATGAACAAATATTCAATGAAAGATTGCGAAAATTCTTTTCCAGAATCGAAAAGCTGGAAACGCCTGTCTCAATCAAAGAAATTGTCAAAAAAATGAGCAAGCTGGACTACAAATTAGCTAAAAAAGTTAGAGTAGAAATCGATGAAAGTCACGGCTTTGTAGGAATGGTCTTTAAGACCAGGGCAACACGCTGAAAGAGCAGGACTTGCACTCACAGCCCAGAGTTGGGAGGCTGGAATTAGTTATTGGGGCAAATCCCAATAAATGTGCCCCCTAAAATAGGTTTTTAAATTTTGTGCCCCCTAATTACTTTATGAGTTATATTGAAAAGAAAAAGATTGGCGGCAAAGAATATTTTTATTTGTCTAAGACTGTTCGAGTTTCTAAAGGCAAGTGGAAAAAAATAAGGAAATACATTGGAACTGATTTGGCAAATCTTGCGGAAGCGGAAAAGGAGATTGAACTTGTTCAGCCGATTAAGCGTCTGTTGACTTTTAAACAGATTAAAGTAATCGAATTGTTGAAAACAAACTATTTGAAAAAACATAAAATCGGCAAAATCCTGTGGAAAACAGAGAAAGAGCAAATCATCAGCTTCATTTACAACACCAATGCGATAGAAGGCGTTCCAATAAGCTATGAAGACACCAAAAACATAATTGAAGGAAAGGAACCCAAAACAAAATGTGCAAAAAGAGACATTAAAGAAGTCAAAAACATGAAAGAATGCATTGATTTTCTTTTTGACTACAAGGGAGAATTTAATCAAGAACTATTATTGAAGCTGCATGAAATTGAAATGAACTGCGTACATCCCGAAGCGGGCAAGATAAGAACAAAGCAAAACATTGTTGGCAATTACTTGCCGCCAAAACCAGAGGAAGTTCCAGTGGAATTGGAAATATTTTTTTCATGGTTCAAGCAGGCTGAAAAAATTTTGCACCCGTTCGAATTAGCGGGTTTGGGGCACTTGAAAATTGTTAGAATACACCCGTTCATGGACGGAAACGGCAGAATCTCAAGATTATTGATGAACCACCTTCTTTTCAAAAATAATTATCCGTTGCTAAATATTTATAATTCAGAAAAAATGTTGTATTATTTGGTTTTGAAGGAAGTTGACGCAAAGAAAAAAGAAAAACCGTTCATAAAATACCTTTACCAAGTGTACATAAACCAATACAAAAAATATTTGCTGCAAAGCAACGATTGAATAGGTGGCGGGAGTTGCACTCACAGCCCAGAATTGGGAGGCTGGAATCCAGATTTTTTTTACGCAATCATTGCCAGTGCAATTCCACCAATCAATGCCATTGCTGCTCCTGCGAATTGGTGAAACCGGATTTTTTCCTTGTTTACCATATTTCCCAGAACCATTGCTATTACTGGATAGCTTTCTGTTATTGCGATTGTTATTGCCAATTCGTTTTTCAGTACTGCTATTGCAAAAAGAAGCCATGCTGTTGTGTCAAAGATTCCCATTCCCAATACAGTAAACTTGAATTTTTTTGCGTTGGAAAAAAATTTTTGGAATCCTTCCCTGCGCCAGATAAAGAAAACGCACACTATTGTGAAAACCAAATATGGCACCCAGATTGCCATTATCGGGGAAACCTGCCTGGAACCAGCTGCAGTCAAAAAATTCAGCAATCCCATTACAATAGCGCCTGCAACAGCCAAAAAAATTCCCTTTTCAAACTTTTTCAGGTAATGTTCTTTGGACAAGGATTTCAGGGAAATCAATCCAATTCCAGCAAGAACAAGCAGAATCAGCACAGTCTGCATTGTGGAAAGCGTTTCGCTGAAAAAAAACAATCCCAAAATTATTGTTACCGGCAATTCTATTTCAAAAATAACCTCTATGACGGAAAGCTTTCCTTGCTTCAGCGCCTCAAAATCAAGCATTGCAGCAACAAGAGTAACAATCCCAATC
>CAYOAS010000034.1:0-11124 GCA_964402015.1 uncultured archaeon
ACCCTATTTGGAACTACACAATCTTCACTAAATGACTACTTTATTTTGAGGTGACCCCTTATCCCAGCCCCGCCCAAACGGGCAAAAGATATTTTTCTCACTCGGGACGGGGAAATAATGACACGGTATTTAAAACAAGCCCGGCAACACGGCCACAAGAACAGATAGATTATGCAAGAAACTTATTTTGAACAATTAAGGGAAAAAGCCAAAAAGGTTTATGAAGAGACTTTAACAAAAAGAAGAACCAAATTCAGTATGACTATTCACAAGCAGGATGATTCTGTTGAAACTCCAATAGACAGCTATTCTCACGGTCCAAATTGGTGGTTACAGAGCATTGTTAAGCTTTGTCCGACTCCCCCCATCGAAGAAGATGCGCTCATTAATGCCAGCACAATAATAGAAGTGTCGGTATTTCTTGTAATTCATGGTTTTTATAAAAGCGCGGTATCTGAGCTAAGAAGAGCATTAGATGATTTTCTTACAAGGAATTATTTTGATGAATTGGAAAAACAAAATCTTTCCAAGAACAAAGAATATATTGAATGGAGCCTTGGAAAAACTGACAAATATCCCCGTTTCAAAAATGTTTTGGAAACAATTTTTTCCAGTGAGTTAATCAAAAAATATGATTCAAAATTTTATCTGAAAGAAGACATTGAAAGAACCTATTTTGAGATGTCAAAATACACACATAATCGGCCAGACAAATCATGGAAAAAGGAATTAAGCACAGCGAGCTCACTGATGAACACTCGCTTTGTCGGCGAAGAGTTTGACAAATGGTGTGAATACCTCAAACAAGAATATGTAATAATTTCGACAGTATTATTGCTCCGTTATCCAGAGTTAACAGAAATACAACCCCAAGAACTTGGCAACTTCAGAATTTGCGCACCTGAAATAGTGAAACAAATTGAAGCAACAATAGGCCACAAAGTTTGAATAACGCGGGGGTAGCAATCACTTTTAAAAATACATTAAACGAGTATTTTTTATGGCAAAAGACATTACCAAAGAGGATTCTATTCGCTTGCAAATTGCTACCTTTGTTGTCTTAATCACTTTCGGGTATTGGTATGTTTTCGCAAAGTCCCAAATTGAATTTATCCAAAGCATTGCTGCTATCTTTATAGTCCTGCCTTTTTCTCTAATTATTTATCTGTTTCTCATTGCGTTGACATACCTCCCAGTTGACGACATCACCAAGATGCGAAAAACATTCCAAGCTGTTGCAAACTTTTTTTTCACAATGGGTGTCGTTACCTTTTTTTGGGGGATAATAGTTTACGTGTTTTTATATTTCTTAAATAAGAGCTTAGTAAAAGCTCTTGTCGAAGAAGGTACCTTTGCAGTTATTTGGCTGGCGGGGACAATAGTAATATCACTTTTTTTATATCGACAACAGGATAGGCCAGGAATAGTAAATGACAAAAAAGAACTGGAAAAAAAACCAACAAAAACACCCGCCCAAAAGGTTTCACTACTCAGATGGATTTTGCATATTGCAAACAAACAAGCAAATCTTATACTTGCAGGGGCACTTGTCGCAGCAACAATATGGAATACTGTTCAAATAGGTGGTTTGATGTCTGAACAAAATAAGCTGCAAGCGCAATTAGTAACCGCAACTATTGGGCTCACAAAAAAAGACCAAAATATTTCAGTGAAATTTGAAGATTCACTTATAGAAGATGGTAAATTTAAGGTATACAACAATGAATTGGCCGGGAATTTCACTTTGTATAACATCGGGACGTTGCCAGTTAAATTACTCAACTTGAAATCTGAGTTTATTGATGTTGTTTGCCCAAGGCAAAACACCAGAGATTACCGATACCGTGAACGCGCCTATCCTGACCAAAATATTGAATCTTTATGGTTTAGTCCAGAAGATAAACCAATAACCTACACCTTTAGTTTTGATAATCTGAACCGAGAAGAAATGGATGACAATTGCTTTTTGACAATTAGAGTTAAAACACAGAATCCAGAAGTGTATGCTGAAAAAAGCATACCTCTCGAACTCAAATAAACATTGGTGATTACTTAAGGCTGATTCGCAAGACGCTAATATTCCAGGTAATTATTTAAACGGTAAGTGCAATATATTCGGTAAATATTGGTTTCTGGGAAGTGTAATTGGGAAGCTAATAGTAATGGACGGATTGCTGCTCGCCCAGGGCGTTCTACTTTTAGTCCAACGCTTGAATTCGTGGCTATAATATAAATACTGGTTTTTCCTAATATGGGTGAATGAACGATAGAGTTTTGCTGTTGTTTTCAATTGTTGCATTTACGCTTTTTTTTGGGTGCGTAATCCCAGAGCAAACTCCTGAGAAGGTAGCAAAAGCCAATGAAACAATCAAAGGCTTTTTGGAAGAATACCCGAATGCGGAAATCTTGGTAACACATTTTGACAAAGCCGCTTTTGCAAATATTCAAGAAGAAATAAAATCAGACTGCAACAACAAGTTTGTTGCAGCAAAAGAATATTATAGAATAAAGATTTCAGACGCCAATTCCGGCTTGTACGCGATTGCCTGGGTTGACTGGGAAACAAAACAAATCGAATGCGCCTCCAAAAAAGGGAAAAAAGCCGAAGAAGCCCCGGAAGAAAAAGCAGTTGGGGAAACATGCACGGTAGGGCGGAAATGCAAAGACAATTCGCACAAGGCATTCCAAAATTCTGATTGTTCCTGGAAAAGCGAAACGCTATGCGAATTCGGCTGCTTTAATGGGGCATGCAAAGAGGACCCGTGCAAAGGAATCGGTTGCGGTTCCCGCTGCGATGGAAACAACCTCCAATATAATGGAAAATGCATTGACGGAAACTGCGTTTTTGAAACAAAAACCTGTGCCGTTGGTTGTATTAATGCTGCATGCAAGCAAGCGCCATGCACAAAAGACTGCAATGATTATTGTGAAAACAATGTGCGCCATTATAACAGGGCGTGTATTGATGGAAACTGTTTTTATTCAACAGTACAATGTTCCTTTGGTTGCATTGGCATCTTGTGCAAAGGCGACCCGTGCGCAAACATTAATTGCGTTATTGACAAAAAATGTGTCAATGGAAGTTGTGTGCAAAAAACCTGCAGCGAAATGCAAGGAAGTATTTGCGCTAGTGGCCAAAATTGTTCCGGCAATACTATTGTTGCGAGTGATGCAAGCGCTTGCTGTATCGGCAACTGCCAAACAACACAACCTGCTACAGCACAATGCGGGAACAGAGTAAAAGAAGCTGGAGAGGAATGCGATGGAACAGATTTTGGGCAAACCACTTGTGTCACGCTGGGCTTTGTTGGAGGCAGCTTGCTTTGCACTCTCAATTGTATTATTGACTCTATTGATTGCTCCAGTAGAGCTGCTACTGAAACAAATTGCTCTAACAGAATAGATGACGATGGAGATGCAAAAACTGATTGCTTTGACCCAGATTGCGCGGGCAGCCCTTTCTGCCCACAAATATATCAACCGCCTTATACGCAGGAATACTATTGCGCGGATGGAATTGACAACGATGGGGACGGAGAAAAAGATTGTGTGGATTATGATTGTGTTTCTGCCGGCTTTGAGTGCCAGTCAAAAAACTGTGCTGATTCTGATGGGGGAGTACAGTATCTAATCCAAGGAACCTGCACTGACGATTTTGGAAGCAGACAAGACAGTTGTAATGGCCAAAATGGAATGATGAGGGACTGGATTTGTTCGCCGGACAAGAGATGCGTTTACAGAGACAACGATTGCCCTTGCAGTGCAGGAAAATGCAGCAATAGTTGTGTAGACCCTGACGGTCCAACAGGATACTACACTGGCACAACCGCAATTGATGTTATTGGAGCGCATGGCGGAGACCATTGTGAGTCAAGCACTCGCTTGAGGGAATATTCTTGCAATGCAGAAACAGGAACTCTGGTAGAAAACTATTTCAATTGCCCTGGCAGTTGTGAGGGGCTTGGCGGTGGAGAAGTAAAAGGGCATTGCATACCTGTTATTGGCATGATTTTCATAACAAGCAAGGGTTGGAGTGGAAATTTTGGTGGTTTGGGCGGCGCAGACAGCAAATGCCAGTCTGCAGCAAGCTCTGCTAGTTTGAGCGGAACCTGGAAAGCACTAATGAGCTCCTCAACGACCAATGCAAAAGATAGAATTCCTGACACTGTTTACAAAAGGCTTGACGGAGCAGTAATTGCAAACAACAAAGCTGATTTGTTTGATGGAAGCATTGCAAACCCCATAAATATAACAGAATTTGGAACCCATTTTACCACTGAGCCCGGCAGTGGATATGGCAATGCTTGGACTGGAACAAATTCAGATGGCACCAGCGGCTACACCTGCAACGATTGGACAAACGAGAACACAAGCGGCAGAGGCAATTTGGGGCAAGGAGAGTACACTGATTTTCGCTGGACAGGAACATCATCCGGCACAGCGTTATGCTTCAATGTAGAGGGAATGTACTGCATCAAAACCAGCAGCTAACAACAAGGCTTTAACAAGACAAAAAAAAAGAATTCACAGAAACAGAATACTAAAAAGAAATTAGTCGTATCCGGCCACTATTTATACGACTTAACACTACCATACTGCGAATGAATGAAGGAATCTGGATTCAGAAAAACCAAGAATTACAGACTGACCGAAAACAACAAACCGGCAACAACCAAATGGAAAAGGCTGCCCGCTAAGGGCGATTATTTGTTTTGTTGGCTGATGAGGGAGTTTAGGTGTTCTTGGATTTCTTGGCCGAGCTTGCTGGGATTTTTGCCTGTCGCGCTGGTTAATGCTTGTTTCCAGTCTTGTGTTTGTTTTAGGTCTGATAAGAATTTTTGAAGCGCGTTTTCACCATAGGTTTTTTTTATGTGCCATATTGTGAATGCGCCTTGGCCGCGGCAAAGAAAATTAAGTGTTTCTTCGCTGATGTAGCCTTCGCATTTTTGCCCAAGCTCTTCCAAGCTCAACAATTTTGGATTGCCTGTTTTAGTGCCGCTAATCAGCAAATCTGAGTGATAAATTTGGTGAAGCGGGTCAAAGTTTGGGCCTGCCTGGAAAACATATTCAATATAGTGCGCCATTCCCTCGTTCAAAAAACCCGGAAAATATTGTGCGTTTTCTTTGCCGAGAACCTGGAATATTGCAGCGTGGGCTCCTTCATGAACAATCATTCCTTCAACCCTTTCAGGCACAGTATCTTCAAAAGGCTTATACAAAAAAATTTTTCCGCCTGGTGCAGAGCCAGCTCCAATAGAAGTGTTTTCTATTCCTCCAGGAAAATCGGCTATTCTAACATAATCTTCAGCGCTCGCTGCAAGAAAAACCTGAATGTTGCTTGACGACAATCCAAAATATTTTTTATACAAATCCAA
This sequence comes from uncultured archaeon, assembly GCA_964402015.1. Classification (GTDB taxonomy): domain Archaea; phylum Iainarchaeota; class Iainarchaeia; order Iainarchaeales; family JAGVWC01; genus CAYOAS01. The sequence goes on from CAYOAS010000034.1 coordinate 5,376, forward strand.
GCCGGCTTGCTCCAGCACTGCCAATGATTTGTTTGCGTTGGTTTCATCGCCAGTGTGATAGTAAGCAATAAAGGCACTGCCAGTTTTTTTCTTTTCAAAGCCTGGAATGTTTGCGTCGGAAACTGGATAATTTTTGGAATAATCAATCCTTGGAAGCGATTTTGGCGGCAATGGGGGCGGTTCTGGTTTTGTTTCGGGAGGTGGTGGTTGTTTTGCGGAACCGCTTGTTTCCAAGCCAGATGCTCCTGTTCCAGAAGCGTTTTGGCTTGTTGTTGGCAGTTTTTCCTGTTGGACACAACCAGCCATGAGGGCAACAGCCAAAACCAAACAAGCAATTGCAAAAAGAGAGAATGCTTTCATGCTTGAATAAGCGCAAAACCAGTATTTAAGAATGCCCCGCAAGAACTTTGCACGTAATTTAGCCAAAAAAGCGTAATAAACGTGCAGTCGCTTTAATTTTCGTGCAGGTTGTTTAATTTCTTGCTCGTTTTACTTGCGGATTTAAAATTTGTCCTGGAGGTTCTGCCAGGTTTTTCCTTCTCGTTAAGCCAACAATTCTCGTATCGCGCCAGAGTTTAAAAGATACTCCACGAAAGAAGAAATTGTTGAGACATTACAAAGTATCACACTAACGAGCAGGACTGAAAAAATTATGACGCCGAATTCGATAAGTATTTTTTTAAACCCGCCCGCTAACCCGCAAGTCAAAAAGATGCAAATAATGCGTTGAACATATATTAGAAGTGCGATTGTCAGAAAAATTGGTGGAAAAATGGAAGGGACATGAAAGGTACATATCGGCGGAAAAAGGGGTGAAACTGTGAAAAAAATGATAGTATAAAGAACCGGAGCAATGAACGGGTCGAGGACTATCCAAAAAGCGACATAAATAAAAATAACCTTGCCTAGTATGGATACAGAAGCTTGCCGCCACGAACTATTTTTGTTCGTACTTCTTTTTCTATCATGTGCCACACAGAGCAAGTTAAAGTAAGCGATTAAAAATGTACTGGCAGCATCTGCTTTAAACAAAAATTTAAAAGAGCTAGTTAAACTTAGCCTGTTTATATTTATTAATTATATTAATTTACGTGCAACCATGAATTAACGTGCAAAGCCCTTCAGTTTTTTTCACCTCCTTATGGTTTTTTTCAACAGCTTTTGACAAATTCTTAATTTTCAAAATTTCCACCAGCCTTTAGACAGAGCCCACCAAGGGCATTCTTAAATATAGCAGAAAAAAAGCTCTGCCGCTTAATCGGTTGACAGAGCAAGTATCGCATGCGGTTTATGAACGGAGCGCGCAAAGCCAATCATCTTAAGCGTTTTTAACAAGTAAGTTTCACGCAAAAAGAAGGGCGAACGGCGGAAAAACAAAGCACGCGCGCCCAGGGCGTTATACTTCTTATTTTTGTTTTCAGAGGAAACTTGGTTTGGTAAAGCTATTAAAAGCAATTTAGCCAAATGGTTAGTATGGAACGCAGAATTAGCGATACGAATGTACTCACTGGCTTTGTGAAAGACTTCGTGGGCGTTCTTGACAAGCTAAAGCTAAAATACATTATTGTTTCCGGTTTTGTTGCAATAATGCACGGCAGAAGCAGGGGCACTGAAGATATTGACTTAATTTTAGAGAAGATTTCAGGAGAAACATTTGAGAAATTATATGCTGAACTTGTTAGAACAAAGTTTGAGTGCATTCAAGGAAGCAATCCGAAAGAATTGTTTGAAGATTATCTGAAAGAAAACACGAGCTTGCGGTTTGTCAGAAAAGGCGAATTCGTTCCTGAAATGGAATTGAAACTTGCAAAAGACACGTTGGATGAAAAACAGTTAGAAGAAAGAACAAAACTGCCACTAACAAAATTGCCATTTTATTTTTCCTCAATCGAAACAAACGTTGCTTTCAAAGAAGAACTGTTAAAATCCCCAAAAGACTTGGAAGATGCCAGGCATTTGAGAACAATTTATTTTGGAAAGATTAATGAAGAAAAAGTCAAAGAAATCAAAGGATTAATAAGAAAATACAGGCTAAGGGATTAATATGAAGAAAGAATTGGACTTTGTAGAATTCTGGGCACAAAAATGCAAACAGGACATGGCAAGCTGCCAAAAAGAAGTTTTAAGATTCAATGATGCCCAAATTAAAATTGCCAATGATTTCTATAAACGCCTCGCAAAAACAAAAAGTGGCAGAGAAAAAATATTAGAATTAAAAAAAATCAAAGCACCAATCTGAACGAGTCCATCCCTCTTTTTTTGGTAACTACAAAAAAGTTTTTGTGCGAGGGTAGTTCAGCTTGGTAGAACGCCTGTCTGATATGCAGGAAGCCAGTGGTTCAAATCCACTCCCTCGCATAAAGTTCAAAGGAAAAACTAAAAGAATTAGGAAAGAATGAAAAGAGACCAAAAGAAGAAACCCTAAAAGAGATGCTACTTTGAAGCCAATCGTATCCGCCGCTTATTTATACGGCTTACAACCACCTTACTGCGGATGAATGAATCTGTGCGGGAACAGAAAACAACTGAATTGCAGTCTGACCGAAAACAACAAACCGGCAACAACCAAATGGAAAAGGCTCGCGCCCAAGGCGATTTGTTTTGCTGTGACGATTTCACAGCATTTCCGCTTTTCCCGTGTTGCCGTTGATCCTGATGCGCGTGCCTTCTTTTAGCAGTTGGCTGCCTTTTAGCTGTACAATGCAGGGCAATCCTTTTTCGCGCGCGACAATAGCGCTGTGTGCTAGCATGCTTCCAGTTTGGCTTAAGACGCCAAGGCATTTTCCGTAGAAAACAACCAGTTCGGGAGAAAAGCCTTTGGAAAAAATAATGTCGCCGTCAGCAACCTTTCCGAAATCGCGCGAGCTTTCAACAAAAACCAGTTTTCCTTCGACAATGCTTTTTGCGCCAATGCTGTTTCCGCGGATTTCGCTTTCCGCTTGTTCTGTTTCAAAAAAGAAATTGTTTTTTTCAATTGCTATTCTTGAAGGCAAAACTATTTTTTTTGCTTCGTCAAATTCTTTTTTTCTTTTTTCGCAAATTTTTTCAGCCTCGCGAAAGTCAGAGAAAGCCATTTGCAGTTCTGACGGCTTGAGGAAAAAAACGTCCATGGACAATTCTTTTAATTCCGCGGCCTTCAAAAAGCATTTTCTCAGGACTGAAAGGTGCATTGAACAGCAGAGCTTTGCGTTCTCCCTCAAAATATAATGGGGTTCGGTTGGTGCGGGAATTTTTTTGAGGAACTCAACCAAAAAAGGATTTTCTTCCAAGAACGGTTTTGAAATATCGTATGGTGAAAGAGAAAAAAAACCGCCTCTGTCTCCCAATTCTGTTTCATTTGTGGTAATGGGCAAAAGGGAAAGTTCTTTCATCAGGTTTCGTTTTGTTGCAAAGCATTGCCTTAACTGCATTTTAAAGGAAAAAGCAAGCGAGGAAAGCAACGAATAGCGCATTGATTGCAGCGCTCCGGAAAAAGCCTGCAGTGAAACCGCGACAGTGTTGTCAATGACCCTGTTTTTTTTCCAGAAAGAAAGCGAATTGGAGTAATGCTCTTCGAATGAAGCCAGTTCCTTGTTTATTTTGAATGCCGCGATTGAAACGTTTGCAGCGTTCTTTGCGAGTTCGAAAGGCGTTGCAACCAAAAAAACAAGGTTTTCCGCGTTGATGGGTGTTTTTTGCATTATTTTTCCGTTGGAATATCGAAATTTTTTTTCCAAGCCAATGTTTTTGAGAAATCGTTCCTCGGTGTTTTTGCAAAAGAACATTTCGTTTCCAAAAAAATACAAGTATTTGCAATCAAAAGGCATTGCTGCAAAGCCAAGCTCTGAATAAAGCTGCCAGAAAACATCGTTGAACAGCCTGTCAAAAAACTCTGTGTTGCAGGGCATCATTTTTTGCACTAGGCTGCTGTTCTCGTTCTTTTCCATGACAATGGTTTCGTTTGCAAACAAGGTGCTTTTGCTGCAAAATTCTTCCATTTGTTTTCCGATTATTTCAGCAGCATTCATTTGGCAACGACCTCGAAAGAATTTTCTTTTACAATAACAGTCATTGAACCGGAACAACTGCCGCTTGCTTTCATCTCAACCAAGCCTTTTTGCGAAATCTGTGCGGGCAAAACCGTTATGGGGCAAAATGCTCTTTCAGTGCCAATAGAGCTTTGCAAACAGTTCTTTTGCGGAAAAAAAGAAAGAATTGTTTTTCCTGCTTGCAGAGTGCATTTTTCACTGCTTGTTGGAACAAGCCAGAGCGCTTCAACTTCGTTTGCTGCCAAAGGCTTTTTTGCTTCTTGCGCAATGCCTTTTGCCATTGACCGGGCGCCCATTGACGGTATCTTTAAAATATCCACAAAACCCCTGGTTGGCCCTGCCGCGCCAGCAACAATCGGCCTTGTTTCAATTGAAAGCATTATTGAAGCAAAGCTGAGAATAAAAATTATAATGGTAGCCCAAACGATTTTTGAAAGCGATTTGGATTTTTCTTTTGTGTTTCTGATTTTCCTGAAGCGCGAAAGCAAAACGCCAAAAAAAAAGGCAATTGAAACAGCAATTGTTATAAAGAGAATTTCAAAAAGAGCGATAGGCATTATAATAATCGAAAAAATGATTATCAACAACAGTGCAAAAAAAAGTTTTCCCGCTGTCGGGATAATGAACGCGATTATTGCAGAAAATGGCTTGCCAAAAAAGCTTTTTGTCGCAATGCCCTGCACTGCAATCCAAAAAAACAATCCGACAAACATGTTCGATATCACTGAAAAAATCGAAACAGTCGCAATGTAAACAACCGGCGGCACAATAATTATCGCGCTTGCAAAGCCAAAAAAAGCCAGGAACATTGCCAATGCAATAAATTGCTTCATTCAGAAAACCTCTTTGCAAATGCAAGGAATGCCTTGCCCGCAGCGCTATTGCCGCCGCAACTGAAGGCATAATTGTATTTTCCATTAATGTAGGCTTCAATGTAACCGTAAAAATAACCGCTGCCTTGGCAGCTGTCAGTTGCCGCGCTTGAAAAGAAATCCCCCGCAAAAAATGATTTCATTTCAGCGAAATCGCCCCCGTTTATTGTTGAAACTCTTGATGACAATAACTCGCCTTCTTTCAATCCAAATTTTTCAAAAACAATCTTGTTGTTGGAAAAAACATGGTAATCAGAGTATTTATCACCTTTGCCAAAAATCACGTGGAAGAATTCCGCTTTTTTTTCGGCATAGCAAACGCTTTTTGCGTTTTCAAAAAAAGCCGCTTCAAAAGAAGCGTCTTTTTCCGGAATGCTCCTGTATTTTGTTGCGGTTCCGTTATTGTAAAACAGATGCAGCGTGCTGCAGCCCGCGCATTCTTCCAATTTGTTTTCTTTCAGGCTTGTTTCAAGGAAGGAAAACAACTCGTTCTTTTTTTCTTTGCCAGCACTGCAGAAAGAAACAGAATAACCTGTTTCTGCTGTTTTCTTTTTCACCATGACAAAGCCGTCGTCAAGCGAAAAGATTTCGTGGAAGCAAGAATTATTGTTGCAGGAAGGGTCTTGCAATACTATTTCAAAATATTTTCCGCTGTTTTGCGGCTGAACACAACCGGAAAAAAACACTAAAGCGCACGCAAAAAGCAGCAATGCTATTTTCATGCCAAGATTATGGGAAAGGCTGAATATTAAAATTTCGTTTATGAAAGGCAAAGGCAATGCTTGTTTCTTTTTTAAACTATAGCAAGCGACATTAATTTTTGAACAAATATTGTCGCTTGATAGATAG
>CAYOAS010000035.1:0-10778 GCA_964402015.1 uncultured archaeon
GCATCGCAGCTGCGTCCACGTGAAGTTCCTCAACCGTCACATTGGGATATTTGAGTGGGCGGCGAATTAACAGAGAGCGCAAAAGCAGCAGGCAAGCAATGGCACGCAATCATTGGCAGGGCATTGTACGAAGCGCCAAACATCAAAAAAACAGCAAAAGAGTACTGCAAAAAACTTGAATAAAAAAAAATGATTTTATTGATTCAATTTTTTTATTTCAAGAACAGTTTTTTGTAACAGTATTGTTTCAGCTTTTGTTCTATGCCAGAGTATTTTTTTCCGCAGAGCATGCCGCCAGCAAAGGCTTTTTCCTGCGTTACATCAGCCAGGCAGAATTCTGGCATTTGAAAAGCATTTTTTTCTTTTTGGTTGCTAAATTCGAAATCAACAATCACCAATCCGGAAAGCGCTTCCTTGAAAACGTCAATTTCTGCGGTTTTGCCTTCGAACAAAAAATAATAGCGGTCTTTTGCAAGTTTTTTTCCAGCCAGCTTTGAAAGCGCATCAAATTCTTCGCGCGAAAGAACAATTGTTTGCTCAGATTGTTCAGAACTGTCATTAGGTTTGACTGGCATTTTTTTTGTCATTTCCATTTTTTCTCCGTGCCTGCGTATGCGCGTTACAGGATGCTCCGCGCCTGCGGGAATATAAAGGTCGATTATTTCCTTGTGCCTGCAATCCTTCAGCCTTTTTGGGAGCTCTTTTGCAAGAAAGGTTCTTTCAAGCTCTATCATAAAAATGCTTTTGAAAAAAAGAGGCGATGTTTTTTTAAACAGTTAATTCCTTTTTTTGTAAATAAGATAACGGGGAAAAAATGAGCTTCAGGAAATATTACGAGGAATATGGGGAAAAAATGCCGTTTGAAAAAGGAATAACCCTCGGAACAAAAAAGAGGTTCTCTTTTGTCCTGAAGCATATGAAAGAGCCCGTGTTGGATGTCGGATGCTCGCACGGATATGACTTGAAAAACCTGTACGCGGTCGGCTTGCGCAATCTTTCCGGCATTGACATTTCCGAGAAAGTAATAAAAAAAGCCAGGGAAACAAACGGGATATTTGCAGAGTTTTCTGTCCATGACATAACAAACGCGCCGATGGGAAAAAAATTTTCGACGATTTATTCTTTCGACGTTATCGAGCATGTTTTTGAAACAAACGATTTTGTGAAAAACATATATGCTTCCCTGAAGAATAACGGGAGGTTCATTGTTGCAACGCCGAATGCCTTGGGCCTGGCAAACAGGGTAAAGTTTCTTTTCGGGAAGGGGGATTACTTCATTCCGAAAGAGGACAACCCTCACATAAGGTTTTTCACTCTCCCCATAATAATAGAAAAGCTAAAACAGCACGGTTTCAGGGGGTTTGAAATTTTCAGTGATTCAAGAATTCCGTTTTTGCCGGCAAACTTGTGCGGCAGCATTACTGTTGTTGCATTCAGGAAAAAATCGCAATAGCCCTTTTTTCCAAAGCAATGTTTTTTAAACAATTAATTCCTTTCTTTTACGATTGCAATGCCGAAGAAATACAACCGTTTCGTGCAATTGATGCACGCAAAATTGTTTGACATAGAGGCAAAAAAATTTATTTCCATAATAACGGAAATAGACGCTAAACAATTGGGAGTGTTCCCGCTTGACAGGATTGGCATTGTAAATCCCCGCACAAAAAAAAACATTACGACAGTAGTTGATGTCACAGAAACAATGCTGAAAGAGAATGAAATCGGCTTGTTCAAAGATGTTTCCGACTTCCTGAGCGCGCGGAGGGACGAAAAGCTCGAGGTAATGGCCATGCAACAGCCGGAAAGCGTGAAATTCATAAAAAAGAAAATGATGGGCGGCACGCTTACGGAAAATGAAATAACTGCAATTATCAGGGACATTGCAAACAACAAGCTGAGCGAAATAGAGGCAAGCGCTTTCATGGCTGCTGCGTACATAAACGGTTATACTCTTGACGAAACAGTTGCAGTAACAAAAGCGCTTATTGCAGACGGCAACAAGCTGAATCTGAAAAAAGCAATGGTTTTGGACAAGCACAGCATCGGCGGATTGAATGGAAGAGTAACACTGATTCTCGTTCCAATAATTGCTGCCGCTGGATGCTATATTCCAAAAACCTCGAGCAGAAGCATTACTAGCGCTGCCGGAACAGCGGATTCAATGGAGTGCCTTGCAAATGTTTCTTTGCCGCTTGAACAAATAAAAAAAATAACTGAAAAAATTGGCGGAGTGATTGCCTGGGGCGGCGCTGTCGAACTTGCGCCGGCAGACGACAAGATAATCAAAATAGAACACCCCCTTTCTCTTGACCCAGAGGGCCAGGTTATTGCGAGCGTTATGGCAAAGAAAGCGAGCGTTGGCGCAAAATATTTGATAATCGATTTGCCTGTTGGTCCGGACGTAAAAGTGAGTTCAAAGGAAAAAGCAGAGGACATGGCAAAAAAATTCATTGCAGTCGGAAAAAAATTGGGAATAAAGGTTGAAGTGCTTTTGACTGACGGGGAAGAGCCTTGCGGCCAGGCATTCGGCGCTGCTTTGGAAGCAAAATATGCAATGCAGGTTCTTGAAGGAAAGTTTTTTGACAACCTGGCACAAAAAAGCTGCGAGCTCGCTGGCGCTTTGTTTGAGCTTGCAAAAAAAGCAAAAAAAGGCAAAGGTTTTGGCCTGGCAAAAGAAATATTATGCAGCGGGCGCGCATTAAAAAAAATGAAGGAAATAATAAAAGCACAGGGCGCAAAAGCGCTTTCCTCCGGAGAAATAAAATATGCAAAATTGAGGAAAAAAGTTTTTGCCGATAGTGACGGGGAAATAACAAAAATCAACGTGAAAAAACTGATTAATATTGCAAGAACTGCTGGAGCTCCTGCTGACGCAAAAGCTGGATTAATGCTTTTTGTTGAAACCGGCCAGAACATAAAAAAAGGCGCTTTGCTATTTGAGATTCATGCGGAAAACAAGCAAAAGCTTGACCTCGCTGTTGCTGCAGCAAAAAGCGATGGCGCAATAGAAATGAGAAAAATGATTATCGAAAAATTCGAGTAAAGCAATTTTTCAGTATAAAAAAAACTATTTTTTTGCTGTTACCGCATTGAAAACGTCCACAAATTTTTTGGTTTCAAGCAAATAAACTTTTTTTTCCAGGCAATCAATTTTTTTCATGGCTTTGTCAAAACTTTTTTGTGTCAGTTTCAGTTCTTTTTGCACGGAGGAAAAGCTCATTTTGAGCGCGTTGCGCAGGTTCTTGTTCTTGTATCGGAACAATTGCTGTAAAAACAATTTGAATTCTTTTTCACGCTTTATTTTTCCGAAGCGCTTTTTTGCAGTCAATTTTATTATTGAGGAAAAAGCGTTTGGCTTTGGAAAAAAAGCGTTCGGAGAAATTGTTTCCAATAATTCCGGAATTGTTTTGTATTGCGTGAAGACAGACAGGGCGCAGTATTCGAAAAAGCCTGGTTCTGCAACCAGCTTGTGCAAAAATTCCCTTTGCATTGCCAAAACAGCAATGTCAAAACCGTGCTCTAGAATATTGTAAATCAGTTCGCGGGAAATAGTGTATGGCGGCAAAGAAACAACCTTGTTGTAAGCGCCAATGCCAGCACTCAAGAAATCGCCCTGGAACAATTCAAGGTTTTGCTTCGGCAGAGTATCTTTTACCAATTGGAAAAGGTTTTCGTCAAACTCTATTGCTTTTAATTTACAGTGCTTTTGCAGTTCGCGGGTCAGGAAGCCTGTTCCTGCGCCGATTTCCAGGACAATATCGCTTTTTTTTAGTTCTGCGAGAGAAATCAGCCGTTGAATCAGCGCTTCGTCAATTACAAAATGCTGGCCAAGCTTTCTGTCCGGCTTGAAGCGATATTTCACCATCAATTCGTTTAGTTCGGAAAATAATTCCATAAACAAAGAACAATGCAAAATGGTTAATAATCTTTTACCGGCGCTTCCGCAGGAATTTCATGCTCTCGAGGCGAGTTTTTGCATCGAATGAATTCTGCCAGAGTTTCCAGAAAACATTCTGCATCCAGTCAACCCATTTCTTGTCCCAAAAGCGGTAAAAAATATAGGTTTTCTTTTCAAGCTCGCCTTTCTTGTAGTTCAGCGGATTCTTGACTTCTTTCAGACCGACTATTTTTCCATCCACAATAAAGCCGCGCAACGGCTGCTCCAGATGGACTATTTCGAAAGCATTTTTTCCGGATTTGATGTTCAGCGAAAGCATTTTTTCAATGTTTTTTATTGCGGGCAGTTCAACGCGCGAGATTACCTTGAAAACAACTCCTTTTTTAGCCAGTGATTCAAGGATTTTCATTGTTGTTTTGCCGCCGAACTCGTAATTCACAAGCGAAAGGTTGCCAGAAAACATGCAAACTGTTTCTTTTGCGCCCTCCATTAACTCTGCAAAGTTTTTGAAAAAAAATTCTTGTTCCTGGCCCTCCTCAAAAACAACCATGTTCCTGTGCTTGGCGTCAGCGAACTGGAAAACATCAAGTGGAGAAAAATCCTCTTTTTTCTTCCCCTGCTTTATCTGGCTGAAAATAATTTCCTGTGCTTCCGTGAAAGACTGTTCAATGAGATTCCAATAAGCTATTTTCAGCGCACCGCGCGTGCCCTGCCTGAACGTGTGCGTGAGAATGCAGCCGTCTGTTTCTTTCAATGATTCAACATACCTGTCCGCGGTTTTCCAGCTCACGTCCAAATCATTCGCTATCTCGTTTATTGTGCGCGGCCTTTGCTTGACAAAATCCTTTATTTTTTCGATTGCCTCGCTGCCAAGAACCATGAAAGAATCCGGAAGAAAAGGCTTAAATTCCAATATCCAACACTGCGGACAAAAATTGTCCAGAAATCCTTTTAATCAGTGAGAAACCGGTAGCTATAGGGAGAATATGATTGTAAACCCGAAAACTGTTCTGGAAAAAAAAAATATTACTGGATTGCTTGATTGCGAAAGGCAGTTGCAGATTGTTTCGATTGATTTGACGCTTGCGGAAGTGCAAAAGCCGTTGACAGCCGCAATAATTTCCGAGGAGAAAAGGGAACTGCCGGTTTTTGAAAAAATCTTTTCACAAGCAGACAATTTTTTTCATCTTCCGCAGGGTTGTTACACTGTTGCTTTCAATGAAGCAATTGAAATGCCGGCAAATACTGCTGCGTTCATCATGCAGAGAAGCTCGCTTAACCGCGCGCTTGCAACAATAACTGCTTCAGTAATAGACCCGGGATACAAAACCGCCAATCTTTCAGCTTCATTGTATGTCTTCAACCAGAACGGCATACTTATAGAAAAAAACTGCCGCGTTGCAGCAATCTATTTCGTGAAAAGCGATGCAACAAGGCTTTACAATGGCTTTTACCAGAACGAGGGCAAAGAAAAAGAAGAAGCAAAGTCCCTGGAAATAAAAGGCAAAGACATCCAGATAAACAAATTGAAAACACAAACAGGAAAACATTTAAAGCTCAGTATTTACGAATTCGACAATGCCCTGCACAACGATTTTTGATTCTAACACAAAGCTAACAGGCAAGTATTACCAAGCAACAGCGAAGGTAATACCTTATGACGGTTTTAGTAAAACCGCGTCACATTTTGTTTAGTGCAGCAATTCTTTCTTTTATTGGCGGGTGAGTGGCAAACAATCCGTCAAACCAGCCTTTTTGGCCTTTCAATGGGTTTGCAATGTATAGGTGTGCTGTTGCCTTGTTTGCTGCTTCCAGTGGTTCTTTGTCGGAATCAATTTTTGCGAGAGCTGAAGCAAGGCCTTGGGGATAACGCGTCAATAGTGCTCCGTCTGCATCCGCCAAGAATTCTCGCTTGCGGGAAACAGCCATTTGAATTAGCATTGCAATTATTGGCGCGAGAATTGCAAGAACTATTCCCACAATAATTAATATTATGCCTAGTTTTCCTTCTTCGCGGTTGCCTTTTCTTCCCCATAAAAAACTGCGCAATATCCAGTCGGACAATAGCGCGGTTATTCCGACCATTACGCTGACGAGAGTCATGAAGCGAATGTCATAGTTTTTTATGTGCGACATTTCATGGCCGATTACTCCTTCAAGCTCTGCACGGTTCATTTTTTGCAGCAATCCTGTAGTAACGCAGATGACAGCATGTTCTGGAGTTCTTCCGGTTGCAAAAGCGTTTGGTGCGGTATCATCTATAATGTAAATTTTTGGTTTTGGAATTCCGGCAGCAATCGACAATCCTTCGACAGTGTTAACCAGATAAGCGTTTTCTTCTTTTGTTGCTTCTCGCGCGCCGCTGATTGATAATACTATTTTGTCGCTGTAATAATATGACCCAAGCGACATCAACAAAGTAATTGCCAGTGCTATTGCCAGCCCGCTAATGCCATAGCCGAGAATGTAATTGAAGAAGAATGCGAGAATTAAAATAAAAAAGAAAAAGAAAGCAACAAGCGCCATGCTTTTGAGCTTGTTGCCCGAAATTTCTTCATAAACGCCCAAAAAATCACACACTCCCTTTATTCAGAAGGAGACTTTTACCGGGCCTTTTTCTGTTTCGGTTACTTCAAAGAATTGTTGTTCAGTGAATCCAAGCATTCCTGCCAGCAGGTTGTTTGGAAACATTTGGATTGAATTGTTGTATTGCAGCACTGTGTCGTTGTAGAATTGCCTTGCGTAAGCAATCTTGCTTTCTATTCCTGAAAGTTCTTCTTGCAGCATCATGAAGTTTTGGCTTGCCTTTAGTTCCGGATAGTTTTCTGCTACTGCAAAAAGAGTTTTGAGAGCGCCGGAAAGCATGTTTTGCGCTTCAACGTTTTCCTTCATGCCTTTTGCCTGGCTGATTGCAGCGCGGGCTTTCGTAACGTTTTCGAAAACTTCTCTTTCGTGTTTTGCATAGCCTTTGACTGTCTCCATTAGGTTTGGCACAAGGTCAAATCTTTTCTTTAGCTGCACGTCAATTTGTGACCAAGAATTCTTCACTCTGTTGCGCAGGCCAATCAGGGAATTGAAAAGCAGCACTATTGCCAAAACTGCAATAATAACAATTATTATTATGGCAATTCCAAAAATACCCAATAAGTCTAACATCAGCATTAACCTCCTGTTTGAATTTGCAAAAATGCAATAAAACAATGGGAAAAGCGGTTTATATTATTATCTTTTTATCTTTTTTTAACGGCAGAACTTTGACTGTTCCAATTATTTTTGCGCGCCGTAAACTCTTTCCCTTTGCCCGAATTCGTGCTTTTGTGCTGGAGGCCTGCAGAACAGGAAGTGCTTTTCATTCACTTCATTTAATTCCTCGACAATTCTTTTGATTATTGTTTTTGAAACGTTTGGCATTAATGGAACGCGCTCTTCAATGTCCTTGAAAGATTCAAAGGGTTTTTTTTGGCGCGCGTCAAGAATGTTGAACAAGTGTTTTTTTCCAAGGCCGGGAAGCAGTTCTAGCTGGTGCCTTTTGATTGTAATCGGGCGCGAACTGTTGAAGAAATCAACAAATTTTTTTTCGTCCTGTGCAATAATCAGTTCGATTGCCTTGGTCAGTTCTCCGGAAGCAGTGGATGTAAGTTCTTTTGCTTCAATCCTGCGCTTTATCAAAGAAATTTTTTCGCGCTCTTCCTTTCCAATGTAAACCTTTTCCAGGATTTTCAATTCTGTTTTTGGTACAACTTCAAGCATAGTGAAAAATTGCGTGCCTAAGACTTGCGCGAGAGGTTCGGTCTTATAGCTAATCGATTTGCCGCGCGGCAAGTAATCCAAAACAATTGCAAACTCTTCATTAGGCATGTTACCACCAATAATCACACTTTGCTTTACTTCAAATATTTTTTTACCAAGGAAATTATTTTGTCAAAATCGCTTTCGCTTAATTTTGAATTTTTTGGCAAAAGCAATTGCACTAATTCCCTGTTCTCCGGCATAATATCAACGATTTTTACCGCAAGCGCATCGTCAACATTTTCTATTTTTTTCAGTTCTTCCAAAAGCTTTTCTGCTTTTGATGTCGAAAGCTTTCCGAATTTTTCAAAGTATTTCAGGCTCATGTCCTGCTCATAGCTTGGCTCTTTCCTTTCTTTTACTATTTCCTTCAGCAAATCATTTGCTTCTGCAATTGTTATTAGTTTTTTTGAGAGGATTTTTTCCGGAATCATTTTTGAACAGCTCCTTTGTCAAATTCAGCGTGTTTTTCAACTGCCCCTTTTTCTTTTGTCATGCTTTTTGCTTCCTTCAAATGGCTCGCAGTAACAACAATCTGTTTCAGCGCGTTGCCCTGGTAAACGTCAACAACAAAGGCTTTGCCGCGCTTTCCAACAACAGTTCCAGTCAATCCTTGATAGCGCGAATCCGGCAAACCGGAATGAACAGAACTGTCAATGTCAATGTGCACGTTTGCGCCATTCCTGAATTCCGCCATTTGTTTTCCTATTGTCAGGCGCTTTTTTTCGCGCTTGAACTTGCTTCTTGTCTTGCTTCTTTTTCCCTTTGCGGGCTTGTTTACCAAAAAACCACCTTGTCTTATTTTTTGCCACTGACGACTACTCAAAAACATTTTTGAATAAAATAACATTCATTAGAAACAAATAAAAACTGAATATAAAAGCGGTTTTAATCGGTTGTTAAAAATGGCATATCCATCTACATATAATTCAAAAAAAGGTTGCAACCTTTGGGGCTGCGAATAATTTGGCATTGAAAAACCGCCTTTTTCCTTTTTTGCGCAGGGGAAATGGGGCTTGGAATTGTTTTTTAAGTTCTTTCTGTGTGCTCTGATTTATGACTGAAAAAATCGGAAAGACTGGTTCATCAACTGCTTTTTTCAAAAACGAATTAAAACTGGATCCAAAACAGCTAACACTTGAATACATGAAACAACAAGATGCCTTAATTAAAACAAAAGAGCAGCGTTTGGAGCTTGAGTGGAATATTAGGAAAGCAGAATATCCTGTGCTCGTTTTGGGGGACAATATTGAGCCTGGAAAACCAAGCCCTTTTTTGGAAACACTGCAAAAAGAGATTGCAAAACGAGGTTTTCTCTGTGCTATAGGGTCACACATTTACCTTATTCAAACAGGAAGATTTGAAGCAGAAATTGAAAAAGACATGATGCAAAACCCAAATCATCCAAGGCAAATCATTCTGGTTAGCGGAAAAGGCTTTGCCACAATCGGCGAATCAAAACTTATCCGCCTGAAAGAAGACTTGAACAATAAGACTCTGTTCTTTTTTGACCATGAGAAAAACTATGAAAAGCTTGTTTTGTTGGCAGAGAAAAAACAATTTCCAATAGAATTCAAATACCCTATTCCTTACACAGGCGAAGAGGAATTGAAAGCAAAAATTCTGTTTGGCATATTGCACTGCTTTTACCGCTATTTAAGATACAAAAGACCAAAACCCTGCGAAAACAATAATAACTGAGATAAACAATAATATGACACAAGATGATAATTGCATGAGCATAAGTTTTCAAAGCATGGTAAGCATTATTCTGGATGCAGAACATCGGCTGGTATTATACTATTTGGCCAACAATAATCCGCGAGTGGACGAGGAAAAATTAGCTATTGGAACAAGCTTATCTTCAGAACGAATCAGGGAAATCTTAAGCAACCTGCAGACAGCACAACTGGCAAAATTCGAACCAGGCCACGGATATACTTTGACTGAAAAAGGGCTGGCAAGCTTATACAACTACCATGCAACAATTACAAAAAAAAAGCCCTGAAAACAAAAACCAAAAAATCAGGCTCGTTTAAGCAAAGGAAGATAGCATGGCGCGTTATAAGGCGAAAAATAGAGGTGCTACGAGAAAGGCAACAAGTGCAGGCAAACAACACCAGCAAATAAAAAGATTGTATGCTTCCCTTGGGACACTTTCAAATGCAAAGAACGCCTTGGAGCAGGAAGCAAGAACAGGGACTACTGCGCAAAGGAACAAAGCTGCACTTAAGAACTATAGCAAAAAGCCTAAATAATTGAACAATTGAATTGCTTTTTGCATATAGCGAACTGCAATAAAAAGTTCAAAAATATAACCAGTTCGCTATATAACCAAATCATTTCTATTTCTAAAAGAATTACAGAAATTAGAAAAAAACTGGATTCAATGATTAAACCTGGTGATTCTTACCAATGAATTCAAGTGACCAAAAAGCTATTTTTTGTTTAAAAACCGGTTTTTAAATCCTTTAAAAAGGTTTTTAAAGGTTTATAAAGGACTGTTTGTTTATAAAGCCGCCTTGCTAAGGCGGTGCGAAAGTACTGCCTTTGGTAGTACATGCCTGTTGGCATTAGCACTGAAAATGTGGGGAGCCTTTTTTTTGTTTTGGAGGGGTGTTTGTGTTGAAGTATCAGATTGTGAATTTGGTTGCTAGCGCTAATTTGAATGCCACATTGGATTTGTATAATTTGGCTGTTTCTATCCCGAATATCGAGTATGAGCCTGAACAGTTTCCCGGAGCAATATTGAAATTAAAGGAACCAAAGGTTTCAATGCTTTTGTTCAAGAACGGAAAAGTAATTTGTTCGGGAGCAAGCAACGAGGGGGAAATAGAACAGGGAATAAGAAAAGCGAGCAAGCTGATTCATGAAATACAGCCGAGCGTAAAGATACTGCAAACAGTGGAATATCAGGTTGTCAATTTGGTTGCCACTGCAAACCTTAATCAAACACTTGATTTGTTCCAAACTGCTTTGAAACTGGACAATGTTGAATACGAGCCGGAACAATTTCCCGGAGCAATATTGCGCATCAATGACCCAAAGATAACTTTGTTGTTGTTCAAGAACGGAAAAGTTATTTGTGCTG